>CAQVQZ010000045.1 GCA_948902155.1 uncultured Oscillibacter sp. | reverse complement strand
GACAGAAAAAGAGAAAATGGGGGGTGCAAAGCACCAGCCATCTTCATGGCTGAAACTTCCCCTTTTCAGGGGGACTATAGAGAAGGTGTCCCACAATGTCTCACATTGCAGAATTACTCGCCGTTGGTACAGAACTGCTTCTTGGCAATATTGCCAATACCAACGCCCAGGCGCTGAGCCAGAGCCTCTCCGCCCTGGGGGTCAACGTGTTCTGGCACACCGTCGTCGGCGACAACCCCGACCGCCTCAAGGAGGCCCTGGACATCGCCCGCCATCGGGCGGATATCATCATCACCACCGGGGGCCTGGGCCCCACCTACGACGACCTGACCAAGCAGACCATCTGCGAAGCCTTCGGGAAGCCCCTGGTCCTCCACCCCGACATCCTGGAGGATATCCGGGTGTTCTACGAGTCCGCCCTCCATGTCCCCATGCCGGAGAACAACACCCAGCAGGCGGAGCTGCCCGAGGGCTGCGTGGTCTTCGACAACCCCGTGGGCACCGCCCCCGGCTGCGCCTTTGAGGCGCAGGGCGTTCACGTCCTCATGCTCCCCGGCCCGCCTCACGAGATGAAGACCATGCTCCGCCGCCACGTGGAGCCCTACCTCCGGCGGCTGTCCCAGGAGGTCATCGTCTCCCGGGACATCATGACCTTCGGCATGGGGGAGAGCTCCGTGGACGAGCTGCTTCACGAGAAGATGGCCCACATGACCAACCCGACCCTGGCCACCTACGCCAAGCCCAGCGAGGTCCGCCTCCGGGCCACCGCCAAGGCCGCCACGGAGGAGGAGGCCCGCGCCATGCTGGCCCCCGTGGAGGCCATGGTCCGGGAGGCCCTGGGGGATGTAGTTTATGGCGTGGACGTGTCGGGCCTGGCGGAGGTGTGCCATGCGGAGCTTCTCCGGCGGGGCATGACCTTAGCCACGGCGGAGAGCTGCACCGGCGGCATGGTGGCGGAGAAGCTGACCGTCATTCCCGGCGCGTCCTCGGTGTACCGGGGCGGCGTGGTCAGCTACTGGACCAGCGTCAAGGCGGACGTTCTGGGGGTTTCCCAGGAGCTCCTGGACGCATACGGCCCGGTTTCCGAGCCCTGCGCCCGCGCCATGGCGGAGGGGGTCCGGAAGATCACCGGGGCGGATTTGGGCGTCTCCGTCACCGGGGCGGCGGGGCCGGACCCGGACGAGCGGGGCGTCCCCGTAGGTATCGTGTACATCGGCCTGTCGGCCCCGGACGGGACCTTCTGCCGCCCCCTGGACATGGGCCGGAGGCGGCGGGACCGCATCCAGGGCCTGGCGTCCAACCACGCCTTCGACGTCGTCCGGCGCTATTTGCAGGGCCTGCCCATCGAGCACGTCTGAACCTTTCCCAGGCGCGATTTGCGCCTGAACAGGCCGGAAAGGACCGCCGGGGCCGTCCCCGGCGGTCCCGGCGCGCTTCCAAGCCCTATCCGGCAGTAAGATTGTACACTTTTTTATGAGATGTATTATGTAAAGCCGCTTGCGCTGGCGGTATACTTTGTTGGCATTGATTCGGCAAATCGGGATTCGGCCATATAAAGCGGAAAGTACATAACGAAAGGAAGTAGCCCATGACTGAGGATGAACATCGTAAAGCCGTCCTGCGTGCCCAAAGAAGCAATCAAATTATTTTTGCGGTTTTCACCTGCTTATTACTTGTTGTTGTATCTGCACTTTGTGCATTTAAGTACCAACATACCTTTTCAAAATCAAAATGGGATACAAACAAGGAAGAACGCTATAAAATCGTTAACGATATGTTGGGCAAATACCAGCTTATTGGCATGAGTGAATCTGATGTTATTCAACTATTAGGGGAAGAAGACAGCAATGAGAAAACGTCGTTCAAAATCAGCAAGCAATATTTCCCGCCGGATGCTACGCTTGTCTATTACCTAGGAGTTGATTACATGGATAATAATTGGTTGATTCTCTCTATAAATGGCGGTATCGTAACAGAATATTGCCTGGACGTAACTTAATGATTTTCAGTTTATTGGGGGCATTTTTACGGTGAAATCCCCCTTGACGAATGTTCTCTGGCCAAAATTTTACGAAAAGGCTTGCGTTTTCTCATGCGCTGTGGTATATTGCATATATTAGAGTAGATTGGAAGTGTAAGGTAGGGAGTGGACCACGGGTCCGCTCTTTTTGTTGGCCCTTTTCCCTTCCTTAAAATCTCTGCTGAGGGCCGGTATTCCTCCGGTCTGCGGCGTTTTTTGAAACATGAGGGAGGTTTCCCGCATCATGAAGAAAATCACGGAACTCACCGCCGAACTGGCGGCTCCCGCCATTGCCGAGGCGGGCTGCACCCTCTGGGATGTGGAGTATGTCAAAGAGGGCGGGACCTGGTATCTCCGGGTCCTGCTGGACAAGGAGGGCGGTGTGGACATTCTGGACTGCGAGGCCGTGTCCCGGAAGCTCTCGGACCTGCTGGACGAGGCAGACCCCATCGAGGGGAGCTACACGCTGGAGGTCGGCTCCGCCGGGGCGGAGCGGGCTTTGAAGCGGCCAAGCGACTTCGCCCAGTTCATGGGCAGTCCCGTGCTGGTGAAGCTCTACCGGGCGGTGGACGGGCAGAAGGAGATTCCCGGCGTGCTCTCCGGCTACGACGAGGCCACCGGCGGCGTCACGGTCACCGTGGGGAACGAGGCCCGGACGTTTGCCAGGAAGGATTTGGCAATCGTCCGCCTGCGCGTAGAATTTTAACAAGCCGTGAACGCAAACCAAAAATCCACGAATTTTAACGGAATCAGGACCAAAAAGGAGCGAACATCCCCGAACCTGTCCGAAAACCGGCGGGCCGCCAAACGCGGTTTCCGCCTGCGGAAAGGAAGCTGAGCCGCAAACAGATTTTAGCGGGGTTCGCCATGCTGCCGGCCGCCGTCGCCTGTGCCTGCACGCGCAGGATGGGCGGTATTGATCGGAATGATATTTGATAGTTTATTCAATTGTATTATCTAGTAAGGAGAATCGGCAAAGATGAGAGGTAAAAAGCAAAAGGAACCCGCCGGTATGAATCCAGCCGAAATTTTCGCCGCGCTGGACCTGCTGGAAAAGGAGCGGGGCATCCCCAAGGAGGCCATGCTGGAGAAGGTCCTCAAGGCCATCGCCAGCGCTTATAAGAAGGACCACCGGGATGTGGAAGAGGAGAACATCATCGTGGAGGCGGACGAGGAGCACAAGGAGCTCCGCATGTTCATCCGGAAGGCCGTGGTGGACGAGGAGGACTATGTGGACCCCTTCAACGAGATGCCCCTGGAGGAGGCCAAGGCCATTTCCGCCCGCTATGAGATCGGCGACACGGTGAACGTGCCGGTGGACAAGATGGAGTTCGGCCGCATCGCTGCGGGCAACGGCAAGCAGCAGATTATCCAGGGCCTGCGGGAGGCCGAGCGGGGCAAGGTTTACGAGGAGTTCAACTCCAAGCAGCATGAGATCCTCACCGGCGTGGTCACCCGCATCGACCCCCGGAACGGCGGCGCGTCCCTCCGCATCGGCACCGGCGCGGAATCCACGGAAGCCCTTCTGCTGGCCGGGGAACAGGTCCCCGGCGAACCCCTGGAAGAGGGCATGCACATCAAGGTCTACGTGGTGGACGTGCGCCACTCCACCAGAGGGCCCCAGGTGCTGATCTCCCGGACCCATCCTGGCTTGGTGAAGCGCCTGTTTGAGCTGGAGGTCCCGGAGATTTTCGACGGGTCCGTGGAGGTGCGGTCCATCGCCCGGGAGGCCGGAAGCCGCACGAAAATGGCCGTCTGGTCCAACGAGGAGAACGTGGACCCCATCGGCGCCTGTGTGGGCCCCAGGGGCCAGCGGGTCGCCGCCATCGTGGAGGAGCTGCGGGGCGAGAAGATCGACATCATCAAGTACAGCGAGGACCCCGCCGCCTTCATCGCCGCCGCCCTGGCTCCCGCCGACGTGGTGGAGGTGCGCATGGTGGAAGAGGGCAAGGCGTGCCGCTGCGTGGTGCCGGACGACCAGCTCTCCCTGGCCATCGGCAAGGAGGGCCAGAACGCCCGCCTCGCCGCCCGGCTGACGGGTTACAAGATCGACATCAAGCCCCAGAGCTACCAGCCGGAGGAGGGCGAGGACGATCTCTTCGGCCCGGCGGCGGCTGTGGAAGAGGCTGCTGAAATCGAAGACGCCCCGGAGACGGCTCCGGAGGCGGAGGAAGAAGCGGTTACGGAAACGGAGTGATTCCCAAAAGGGGGCGGAAAGCCGGTTAAAGGCTAAAAAAACCCCGTATCGATACACGTTTAAGGGAAAGGTGGTTTGAAAGTGCCCAAGGTCAAAAAGATTCCCCAGCGCCAGTGTGTCGGCTGCCGGGAGATGAAGGATAAGAAAGCCCTCCTCCGGGTGGTCCGCTCCCCGGAGGGGACCGTCAGCCTGGATTTCACCGGGAAGAAGCCCGGACGGGGAGCTTACGTGTGCCCCGACCCGGCCTGCCTGAAAAAGGCCCGGAAGTCCCGGGCCCTGGAGCGGGCCTTTGAGACCGCCATCCCCCCCGAGGTCTACGACGCCATGGAGGCGGAGCTGGGAGGCGCGGTATGAACAACAACATCCTCTCCCTCCTGGGGCTGGCGCTCCGGGGCGGGAGACTGGCCGTGGGAGAGGAACCCACGGCCCTGGCCGCACGGGCCGGACAGGCGCGGCTGCTGCTGGCGGCGTCCGACGCGGCGGGCAACACCCTCCGCCGGGCGGAGCACCTGGCCGGAGAGGGACACTGCCTCTGGCTGGTCCTGCCCTTCACCAAGGCGGAGCTGGGAGGAGCCCTGGGCCGGGGGAGCGCCGCGCTGGCGGCGCTGACGGACACGGGATTGGCGGCGGCGCTGACGGAGCGCCTGGCCCTCCTGGACCCGGAGCGCTACGGCGAGATTGCCCGGCGGATGGAGCTGAAACGCCTCCGGGCGAAGGAACGGCAGTCCGCGCCCCATCGGGCTCCGCCGGAGGACCGCCGGAAGCCCCGCCGGGACGGGGAAGACCGGAGAAATCCGGACGCCCGGTCCCGCCCTCAGAACGGCAAGCGGGACGGCAGACCGCCCGCGAAGCCGGGACACGGCGGCGGACGGGGCGGAACCCATGGGGGAGCGCCGGGCCGCGCCTGGAATGAGAAATCCGGCGGGGACCGGGGCGGAAAGCGCCGCCCGGAAGGCAGAGGGCCGGGACGGCCACCCTCCGGGAAGCGCAGCGAAGGCCGTCCTCCCTATGGCAGACCCGGCGAGAGCCGTTTCCGCGGAGGGAAACGGCCGGGACCCGGCAAGGACCGTCCGCCGAAGGACGGCCGCAGCGGGGGGCGCTGAGGTGCCCCCGCGGACCGGGCCTCGCCAGCCCCCTTCTTTTCGATCAAAATTTCTCCGCTCCTGAGTCCGTCTGAAAGCCGCCGGGCGGCGTTCCGCCGGTTTTCAAACGGGCTTCCGGAGAGGAACAGAACGAGGTGTTTTATTTGGCTATTGAGAAATACAGAGTGCACGAGGTGGCTAAGGATTTCGGCCTTCCCACCAAGACCATCATGGAGATTTTGACCCGGTACGGCTCCACGCCGAAAAACCATATGCAGGTCCTGACGGACCGGGAACTGTCCATCATCTTCGACCGGCTGACCCAGGACCATCCCATTTCCGATATTCAGGTCATTTTCAGCGAGACCTATCAGGAGCCGAAGCCCGCTCCGGCGGCGGAGGCCCCCAAGGCCGCCAAGTCCGCCGGGGGCAAGCAGGGCGCTGCGGATCAAAAGGGCGGTTCGGCCCAGCAGGCCGCTCAGGCTCAGCAGGGCGGCGCGGCTCAGCAGGGCGCTTCGGCCCCTGCCGCGAACCAGCCTGGGGCCCAGGGCAAGCCCGGCGCGAAGCAGCCCGCCGGGCAGAAGCCGGGCCAGCCGAAGAAGCCCGCCGGTCAGCCGGCGGCGTCCGGCCAGCAGGCCCCGCAGCAGGGGACGGCGGTCCAGAAGCCCGTGAGCCGGGTGCCCCAGAAGAAGATCGTGGACACCCGGAAGGGCGGCGACGTGAACCTGGCCAAGTACGACGAGCGCCTGGAGACCCTGGGCGGCCAGCAGGGCGAGCGGATGCAGCGCCAGCAGCGCTCCGGCCGGGAGAAGGTCCGGGGCGGACAGCAGCGCCGGGGCGGTCCCGCCTTCTCCAACAAGCGGCGGCAGGATGAGCAGGAGCGGATGCGCCGCCTCCAGCTGGAGATCGCCAAGAAAGCGCCGGTCAAGGTCCAGATTCCCGACGAGATTTCCGTGGGCGAGCTGGCCAGCCGCATGAAGAAGACCGGCGCGGAGGTGGTCAAGGCCCTGATGAAAAACGGCATCATGGCCTCCCTGCCCCAGATGATCGACTACGACACCGCCGCCTTCATCGCCGAGGAAATGGGCTGCAAGGTGGAGAAGGAAGTCGTCGTCACCATTGAAGAAAAGCTCATCGACGTGTCCGAGGACAAGGCCGAGGACCTGGTGCCCCGTGCCCCTGTGGTGGTGGTCATGGGCCACGTGGACCACGGCAAGACCTCTTTGCTGGATACCATCCGGAACACCTCCGTGGCCTCCGGCGAGGCGGGCGGCATCACCCAGCACATCGGCGCATATCAGGTCCAGGTCAACGGCAAGCCCATCACTTTCCTGGATACGCCGGGCCATGAGGCGTTTACCTCCATGCGCGCCCGGGGCGCCATGGTGACGGACGTCGCCATTCTGATGGTGGCGGCGGACGACGGCATCATGCCCCAGACCATCGAGTCCATCAGCCACGCCAAGGCGGCGAACATCCCCATTGTCGTGGCGATCAACAAGATCGATAAAGAGAACGCCAACCCCGACCGGGTCATGCAGCAGCTCACCGAGCACGGCCTGGTCCCCGAGGACTGGGGCGGCGAGACCATCTGCTGCAAGGTCTCCGCCAAGAAGAACATCGGCATTGACAACCTCCTGGAGATGGTGACCCTCACCGCCGAGATGGCGGAGCTGAAGGCCAACCCCAACCGGGCCGGGTCCGGCACCGTTATCGAGGCCCGGCTGGACAAGGGCCGGGGCCCCGTGGCCACGCTGCTGGTGCAGAACGGCACCCTGAAGCAGGGCGACATCATCATCGCGGGCACCGCCGTGGGCCGTGTCCGGACCATGCTGGATTACCGGGGCGGGCGGCTCACGGAGGCGGGTCCCTCCGTCCCCGTGGAGATTGCGGGCCTCAGCGAGGCCCCCAGCGCCGGGTCCCCCTTCTTCGCCGTCAGCGACGAGCGGATGGCGCGGGAGCTGGTGGAGCAGAGAAAGGCCGAGGAGCGGGCCAAGGCCGCGGCTCCGGTGCAGAAGGTCAGTTTGGAGAACCTGTTTGACCAGATCCAGGCGGGCGAGCGGAAGGAGCTGGCCCTCATCGTCAAGGCCGACGTCCAGGGCAGCGTGGAGGCCGTGAAGGCGTCTCTCGAGAAGCTCAGCAACGACGAGGTCAACGTCCGGGTCATCCACGGCGGCGTGGGCGCGGTGAACGAGTCCGACGTCATGCTGGCCTCCTCCTCCAACGCCATCATCGTCGGCTTCAACGTCCGGCCCGACGCCGCCGCCCGGGACGGCGCGGCGCGGCAGAACGTGGATATGCGGATGTACCGGGTCATCTACGACTGCATCGACGAGATCACCGCCGCCATGAAGGGCATGCTGGCCCCCAAGTACCGGGAGGCCCTGCTGGGCCACGCGGAGGTCCGGCAGACCTACAAGGTCTCCGGCGTGGGCACCGTGGCGGGCTGCTATGTCCAGGACGGCAAGATCGTCCGGAACTGCTCCGTGCGGCTGGTCCGGGACGGCATCGTCATCCACGAGGGCGTGCTGGGGTCCCTCCAGCGGTTCAAGGACGCGGCGAAGGAAGTCGCCAGCGGCTACGAGTGCGGCCTGACCATCGAGAAGTTCAACGATATCAAAGAGGGCGACATCGTGGAAGGCTATACCATGGAGGAAATCCCGCAGTAACGGGCAAAATAAGGGCGGCGGCTGTGCCGCCGCCCCTTTTTCCGCGACCTGTATTCACAACCGTTGAACGCTGTCTGGGCGGGTCTTTTCCCGCCAGGACTTCGTCAATTTCCCTTGAAATCCGTCAGCCTCGGCCCAATGGAACGGGCCTCGGCAGACTTGACGGTATCATGTCAAGCCAGGATTCCTGCGGGAAATTTCCTTGCCTGGCGGGAAAATCCCTCGCCCATCCAGCATTCCCCGGTTATGAATACAGGTTCTTACTTTTTGATGTACTGCTGCTGATTCTGGGGGGTCTTGGGCCCGATGTCGATCAGGGCGGCTCCCGCCGCCTGGGCGAAGGCGAAAAACACGTTGCCCAGCTGGATGCGCGTCCCCTTGGGGAGGCGGTTCCACTGGTAGCCCCGGAAGAGGTCGCGGACGGTGAATACCTCGCCCTGGGTCAGGTTCGGAAGCTCTGCCTGGGCCAGCTGCATCAGCTGGCTGACGGTGGTGGAAGAATTGATAGGCATAATAGCATGCTCCTTTCACGAAATACAGCTTGTTATCTAGCTAGATATCTAGCTCTTGAGCTTAGTATAGCAGGAGGTCGTGCCCTTGTCAAGCTTTTTTTCAGTTTCGGGGGCGGATTTTTCAAATTGCGCAACAGGAGCAGGAAAGAAAGGAAGGGGAAGCATGACAGCAACGGAATACGCCTCTATAGAAGGATACATGAAAACATGTATGCAGGACGCCGCTCATGACACGGAGCATATTTATCGGGTATTGTACGCCGCGATGCATATTGCGGATACAGTTTCGGAAAAAGTCGACAGGGACGTTTTGATCTGCGCGTGTTTGCTGCACGACATCGGGAGAAAGCGGCAGTTCGAAAACCCGGCGCTGTGCCACGCAGAGGCAGGGGGCGAAATGGCCTACGCCTATTTGAAGGACCTGGGGAAACCGGAGGAATTCGCGGGGCATGTGCGGGACTGCATCCAATCCCATCGGTTCCGGGGCGATAACCGCCCCAGGACAATCGAAGCAAAGATTTTGTTCGACGCGGACAAGCTGGATGTGTCCGGCGCGCTGGGCGTCGCGAGGTCTTTGGTGTATCAGGGACAGGTACAAACGCCGCTTTACGCGGTAGCAGGCTCCGAAATCGACCTGGGGCTGGATAAGGCCGCGCCGGATTCTTTTTTCAAGGAATATCATTTCAAGCTCCGCCGTTTGTACGACGGATTTTACACGGAAGAGGCCGGACGAATGGCAGGGGCGCGCCAAAAGGCCGCAGAGGCATTTTTTGAGGCGCTGAAAGAGGAAGTTTCTGAAATCCATCGGTATAAGCGCTGTTTGGAGGACGCGGTCTCGGATTGAGTCCTCCCCGCGAAATACCGCCTTTTTGAGAAGGAGAACAGCTATGGCATCCAACCGAATCAACCGCATCAACGACGAGATCCAGCGGGAGCTGGCAGAGCTGATCCGCAATCTGAAGGACCCCAGGGTCTCCGACGCCGGCATGGTGTCCGTCACCCGGGTGGACACCACCAACGATCTGCGCTACGCGCGGGTCTACGTCAGCGTCCTGAACAAGGAGCAGGAAAAGGACGTGCTGAAGGGGCTGAAATCCGCCTCCGGCTTTCTGCGCCGGGAGCTGGGCAGCGCCCTCCAGCTCCGCTATACGCCGGAGCTGCAATTCTCCGGCGACGACTCCATCCAGCACGGGGCCCACATTCTGGAGCTCCTCCGGCAGGAGGAGCAGAAGGACGCCCGGCGGGCGGCACGGACAGAGGAGGAGTGAACTATGCGCACCATCGCCGGGACCGCCGGGCTGCTGCGGTCCTATGAGAACATTTTGATTCTGACCCACCTCCGCCCCGACGGGGATACCGTGGGTTCCGCCGCCGGGCTGTGCGCGGGGCTGCGGGCCCTGGGGAAGACGGCCTATCTGCTGCCCAATCCGGAGCTGACGGAGACGACGGCCCCCTATTTCCTGCCCTACGCCGCGCCGGAGGGCTTTCAGCCGGAGCGGGTGGTGTCCGTGGACATCGCCGCGACGAACCTGTTCCCGGAAAACGCGAAGCCCTACGCGGAGCGGGTGGACCTGGCCATCGACCACCACCCCTCCTTTGAGCGCTTCGGGAAAGACAACTACGCCCGGCCCTCCGCCGCCGCAACGGGGGAGATCATCTATGACATCCTGGCCCGGCTGGGGCCGGTGACGGCGGAGATGGCCCTGCCCCTTTACGTGGCGGTGGCCACGGACTGCGGGTGTTTCGCTTACGGCAACACCACCGCTTACACCCACGCGGTGGCCGCGGCGCTGATGCGGACGGGCATCGACGTTTCGGCGGTGAACAAGACCTTCTTCCGGACCAAGAGCCGGAAGCGGCTGGCCCTGGAATCCGCCATGCTGGGGGCGGTGGAGTACCACGACCGGGAGCGGGTGGCCGTGCTGGCCGTGCCCCTGGCGCTGATGGAGCGGGTCCAGGCCACGGAGACGGACGCCGAGGACCTCTCCGCCCTGGGCGGGCAGATTCAGGGCGTGGACTGCGCCGTCACCATGCGGGAGCTGCGGCCGGACGTCTGGAAATTCTCCCTCCGCACCGGCCCACGGGTCAACGCCACAAAGGTCTGCGCCCGCCTGGGGGGCGGCGGCCACGCCGCCGCCGCCGGATGCACCGTGGAGGCCCCTTTTGAGGAGGCCAAGCGGCGGATGCTGGAGGCGATTGCGGAGGTTGCACCAGACTTTCAGATTGATTAGGAATTAGGAATGAGGAATTAGGAATTTTTTCCTGTGGGGACCTTCGTTCCCAAATTCCTAATTTCGAACTCCTAATTCCTAATGGAAGAGGGTAATTATGGCGAATGGAATTTTGATCATTGACAAGCCCGCCGGGTGGACCAGTATGGACGTGTGCGCCAAGATTCGCGGTATCTTCCACGAGAAGCGGGTGGGCCACGGCGGGACGCTGGACCCGATGGCCACCGGCGTGCTGCCGGTGTTCGTGGGCCGGGCTACACGGGGCGTGGAGTTCGCGGAGACGGGGCGGAAGGAATACGACGCCGGGCTGCGGCTGGGGCTGTCCACCAACACCCAGGACGTTACGGGGGAGACCCTGGAGACGCGGCCCGTCCGCGTGGGACGGGAAGAGGTGGAGGCCGCGCTGGCGGGCTTCCGGGGGGAGATTCAGCAGATTCCACCTATGTATTCCGCCGTGAAGGTGCAGGGGAAAAAGCTCTATGAGCTGGCCCGGAAGGGGCAGGAGGTGGAGCGGAAGCCCCGGAGCGTTACCATCTACGAGCTGGAGCTGCTGGAGGCGGTGAACGGGACGGATTTCCGGCTCCGGTGCCTGTGCTCCAAGGGGACCTACATACGGACCCTCTGCCACGATCTGGGGCAGGCGTTGGGCTGCGGCGGGACGCTGTACAGCCTCCGGCGGACCATGGCGGCGGGGTTCACCCTGGCGGACGCCGTGACGCTGGAGGACGTGCAGGAGCGGGGTGAGGCGCTGCTGCGGCCGCTGGACAGCCTCTTTGCCCAGTATCCGGCCCTGACGGTCCGGTCGCCGGGGCGGGAGAAGCGGGTCCGCTGCGGCAGTCCCATCACCCTGCCGGGGACGGCGGACGGGATATACCGGGTCTATGGGCAGGAGGGCGAATTTCTCTGCCTGTCCAGGGCTGTCGGCGGGACGCTGACCTCTTTGAAGAACTTTTTCTAGTGGAAGGATTTTGCGCATGAGAAAAGAACGGGTCATCGCCCTGGGCTTTTTTGACGGGGTGCATCTGGGCCACGCCGCCCTGCTCCGCCGGACCGTGGAGGAGGCGGAACGGCGGGGCTGCGTGCCCGCCGTGTTTACCTTTGACCGGCCTCCCAAGGAGGTGGTCACCGGGGTCCCCTGCCCCCTCATCAACTCGCCGGAGGACCGGCGGGACCTGGTGCGGCGGCTTTACGGCATCCGGGAGGTCATCATGGCCCCCTTTGACCGGGAGATGATGACCACCAGCTGGGAGGATTTCATCACGGAGCTGCTGGTGGGCCGCTGGAACGCCGTCCATCTGGTGGCGGGCCATGACCACCGCTTCGGGCACAAGAACCAGGGCACGCCGGAGCTGCTGGCGGCCAAGTGCGCGGAGCTGGGGCTGGGCTGCGACATTATCCCCAAGGTGGAGATCGGCGGCGTCACCGTCAGCTCCACCTACATCCGGCGGCTGGTGGAGCTGGGGCAGGTGGAGCGGGCGGGCCGCTTCCTGGGCCATCCCCATACGCTGACCGGGGCGGTGCGCCACGGGCGGGGGCTGGGGTCCTCCCGGCTGTTCCCCACCGCCAATCTGATCATCCCGCCCCATGTGCTGGTGCCCAGCCACGGGGTCTATGTGACGCGGGTCTATCTCCCGGACGGGGAGAGCTGTCCCGCCGTCACCAACGTGGGCACCCGGCCCACGGTGAACAGCGGCAGCGACGTGACCGTGGAGGCGTGCCTGCTGGAGTTCCAGGGGGATTTGTACGGGAAGACCCTGCGGGTGGAGTTTTACCGGCACCTGCGGGATGAGATCCGCTTCGACTCCCTGGATGCGCTCCGGGCCCAGATCGCCGCCGACGCGGAGACGACGCGGAGGTACTTCCTAGGTGGTGTTCACATAAGTGCATCAACAGTGAGAGCGAAATAAACAAAGG
>CAQVQZ010000044.1 GCA_948902155.1 uncultured Oscillibacter sp. | reverse complement strand
ACGGTCAGCCCCAGTTTCACAATCTGCGGTTTTGAGGCGCCTCCTATACCAACTACCGTGCAGTCGCTGGATAAGGGATATAACTTAACTGTGGATTTGGGACAGTTGAAGCAAGGAACCCCTTGCGTTTCAAGGATTTGCGCCACCTTCTCCGTCAAGTACCCCGCTTGCGTTTTTGAAACGCTAATCAACTGGTCCGAAACGCAAATCTTGGGATTCTCCAAGTGGCTCTCCTCCGATTCCGCAGCGTCTGGAAGCTGAACCCTGATGTTCAAACACATTGCCACTTCATCCTTATCCACCATGACATCTGACACTTGGAACATGGTGGAGAGGTAGCTGTTCAGATAGATTACGCTGCCAGTACGGCCTGGAAAGGACATCAGAGTGAGGTATTCCAAAGCGGACAGCTTGTTCAGCAGCCGACCTACAGTGGACCGGGAGAGGCCCCACCGCTGTGCCAAATCCGAATAATTCAGGAGAGGATTCCCTGTGCCATTGCGAAGATAAACCACAGGTCCAACCTCAGAGCCCAGCACCTGGGCATCCTTATAGATTGCAGAAAGCCATAAATCCAGCACCACATCCATCTCTGATGCTTTGCCGTAGCTGATCAATTCTGATGCGATGGCAATGGGCATGAAGAAAAAGCCGCTTTCCTTTTGGCAGGGACAGTTGTAATCCAAGACCGTGTTGTGCTTTCGCCATCCCTTGATGCTGTACTTTACCAGATTGCCATGTCCCAATGGTGTAAATGAAATCAGATGCCGCTCTTGGAGGCCTTTCAAAATGGACAGGGCTTTGTACTGGAACCTGACGCGGAACCAAGCCGCCAGTTCGCTAGTACGGCAGACCCACTCGCCAGGGTAGATAGTATAGGTGATGCCGTCCAGCCGACGGTATGAGGTGCGGAAGTTGGCATAAGAGCAAAGGACGGTATAATAAAAAAGACCGGAGCCTCCGTTGGTTCGGATGCTCCGGTCAGCGATCAGGGTTTGAACAAACTCTCTATAAATGCGGCAGCGTGGGTAGTCCACAAGCTGCCTGATTTCAAGTTGGTATTCAGACATAATCATCTCTCCTCGTATACAAATCATCTTTTGATAGCCATAAAAAAGCAAGCATTCTTTTGCAGGGATGTAGCTACAAATTGCCACACCCCCGCTTAATTCCACCAATCCTTTCTACTATGTACTTCCATCACCTTATCCCGGGTGTAAAGTGATTGCCTCGGCTGAAGCAGCCATTGAACGCCTGCGCTTGACGTTCTACCCACTTTCCTGGTCAATGGAATTTTGGGCAGGCACCGGAAAGCCTTGCAAATCAAGGGTTTCCTGTGTTGTCCCTATTATAACTCACTACCATCCCCTGCACAATCCCCCCGGTAATCTCCAGCAGCGCCGGGTCCTTAACCTCGAGAATCAAATCCCTGCCGTCCTCCATCCCGGAGTTCACCCGCAGAATCTCGATTCCAAACTCCTCCACCGCGTCCCCCCGGACGTTGGCCCGAATCACCGCAGGCCCCGGCAGAGCCGTGCCAATCGACACCGCCTTCGCCTCCGGAGCCGCCTCCAGGGTCCCAAAGACGCCCCGGCTGGTGTTGGCATACAGCGGCCCCAGATCATGGGTCAAATCAAAATCGCCCCGCAGCTCCCCGGCGGAACCGGCCTCGCCCCGCTTCACCGCCTTGACGGTGGAGGGCAGCACCGCCCCGTTGGAGAAGGGCATCAGCAGAGCCGTGTCCGTATCCGTCACGCCGTGTCCCAGCGCGCCGAAGGCCCCTGTGGCCGGGTCATAATAGGTCAGCGTGCCGATGCCCGCCATGCTGTCCCGGACCCAGGCCCCGATGCAGTATACCCCCTGGTCGTTCCGCGTAGGCTCCACCGACAGCGTCACGCTGCCGCCGCTCCGGTCGACCTGGAGGTCCGCCGCGCCGCCGTTGCTCTTTTGCAGCAGCGATTGAAACTGTTCCGTGGAGGTCACCGCGTCGCCGCCGCATTTGACGATGACGTCGCCGGTCTTCAGCCCGCACTCCCTGGCGGGGGTCCCGCCGTCGGTGAGCTTCACCACCACCACGCCCCGCGCGAAGAGCTTCACGCCCACCGTGTGTCCGCCGGGGACCAGCATCCGGGGCTCCGCGGCCCTTACAGGCATAGCGGCGCACAGCAAAAACGCAAGCGCCAGCGCCGTCCCGGCGCCCAGCGCCCGCTTTGCGAATTGTGAAGGTCCATACAATCAAATCACCCCTTTCCTCGAATCAGCAAACGCGCCCACCGCGCGGAGCGTCTTTCCGCCCATTGAAAAACGCCTTCCGGCGCCGTTCAACTTTGCTGGCTATATCATTTGCCGAAAGCGTTGCTTCACCACAAGCAAAAAGAGGCAGCGCCGCCATGGCGGCGCTTGCCTGTTGCGAAATTTCAGCGCATCAAAAAGACCCCGGTGGCAAACGCCGCCGAGGTCTTCCAAATTTTTTCAAAACCAGGATATCCCTTCCAGCTCCAAGGGAAAATTCCTCAGTCCCGCTTGTTGAAAATCTTAAAGATATCCTCAAAGGGATCGTCCTCCGGCTTTTCCGGCTTCGCGGGCTCCTCCTCGCCGATGGGTTCCGGCCCTGCGGGAGCCGCTTCCGCCGCCGCCTCTTCGGCCATCTTGCCGGGCAGCTGGCCCGGAGCCTTGTCGAAGCCCGTGGCAATGACGGTGACCCGGATTTCGTCGTCCAGGGATTCATCAAATGTAGCGCCGAAGATGACGTTGGCGTCGGGGTGTACGGCGTCCCGAATCAGGCCGGCGGCCTGGTCAATCTCCTCCAGCCCGATGTCCGGAGACCCGGCCACGTTGATGAGGATGCCCCGGGCGCCGTTGATGCTGGTCTCCAGCAGGGGGCTGGAGATGGCCATCTTGGCGGCGTCCTCGGCCTTGCCCTTTCCGGCGGAGCGGCCCACGCCCATATGGGCCAGGCCCGCATCCTTCATGATCGCCGTCACGTCGGCGAAGTCCAGGTTGATGAACCCGGTGTCCCGAATCAGATCGGAAATGGACTGCACCGCCTGGCGCAGCACGTCGTCCGCGATTTCAAAGGCGTTGGCAAAGGTGATCTTCTGGTCCGTGGCATGCTTGAGGCGCTCGTTGGGGATGATGACCAGGGAATCCACCTTGGTCCGGAGCTCCTCGATGCCGCCCTCCGCCTGCTGCATCCGGCGGCGCCCCTCGAAGCCGAAGGGCTTCGTCACCACGCCCACGGTGAGGATGTCCAGCTCCTTGGCCAGCTCCGCCACGATGGGAGCCGCGCCGGTGCCGGTGCCGCCGCCCATGCCGGCGGTGATAAACACCATATCCGTCTCCTCCAGGGCCTTGGCGATCTGGTTCCGGCTCTCCTCGGCGGACTTGCGCCCCACCTCGGGGTCGGAGCCCGCCCCCTGTCCGTGGGTCAGCTTCTCGCCGATCTGAATCTTATAGGCCGCGCTGGAGATGTTCAGCGCCTGCTTGTCCGTATTCACCGCCACGAAGTCCACGCCCTTCGTCCCGGACTTGACCATGCGGTTCACCACGTTATTTCCCGCGCCGCCGACGCCGATGACTTTGATGTTGACAACGGTATCGGGACTGCTTTCCAAACCAAATGCCATAAGTGCTGCCTCCTGCTATCATTTGTGCGGACCGCCCATCCTGGGCGCTCATAACCACCGTCTCCCGCTTCCAGACGGATACCACATTCCTTCGCAAACCGGACGCCGCTCTCTCCAGGAAAGCCGGTCTTTTCCAGTTTCTAACACTTGTAATCCTATTTTTCTATTGTAAGCCACTTTTCCGCTCCGGTCAAGAGTCTGTTTCACATTCGACGCAAATTCTCAAAAAAACCTGACCGAACCTCCGCTCAGCGTACATTCTGTATCAGAAAGACCTTTTCGCTTTTCAGCCGCAGGTCGATGGTGCCGGTCATATTGCTCTGGACCTTGTCGCTCTCCAGGGTCATGGTGAGCTTTTTCAGCTCCAGCTCATAATCCGCCCCATAGGCGATCCGTACGGTGAACCGGCCGATGTAGTCCATCTTCATATAGGACAAATCGTCCAGCCGGATACCGTCCACGTTCTCCGTCAGCCCCGCCTCGTCCAGCGCCGCCAGCAGGTTCAAAAGGCTGCTCTGCTGGGCGGCGTACTCCGTGGCCAGGGCGATCTGGGTCCCCACCGAGGGGGCCAGCAGCTGGCAGCCGGAGATGAGCCCGTACTGCCCCGCCTGGCTCTCCGGGGCCTGTTCCACGATCTTGCCGCTGGCGCTGATGAGCCAGGCGCTGCCGTCCTGGACCAGGGCGAAGGGCCGTCCGCTCTCGTGGACCTCGATGAGCAGCGTGTCCGGCAGCTTCCGGTTCACCCGGATGTCCTCGATGTAGGGCAGCTTTCCCCCAATGGCCCGGACGATGTCGTACTTATTCAGCAGATACAGGTTGGACCCCAGCTCCACCCCGGCGGCGGCCCGGATCTCTTCCTCCGTATAGCGCCGCTGTCCGGTGACGGCGATCTCGTCCACCCGGAAGAACAGGGTCATGGCCACGATGATAGCCGTGCAGATCAGCAGGACCGACAGCAGCTTGTATAAGAATCCAAAGCTCCCACGCCGCCGCTTCGTGCGCTTCCGTCTCGCCATGGTTTAGCTCCTTCTATCTTCAAGGGTCCCGTTTCCGAAGACCGGGACCTCGCTGAGGGCCGCGCCTGCGGCCCTCGCGTTTCTTCTTTTTAAACGTTGTCCTCGCTCCGGACGATCTCCGCCCCCAGGGCCCGGAGGTCCCGGGCGATGTCCTCGTATCCCCGGTCGATGTGCCCGATGTCCCGGACCAGGGTCTCCCCCTCCGCCGCCAGGGCCGCCACGCACAGCGCCGCGCCGCCCCGGAGGTCCGTGCAGTACACCGGCGCGCCCCGGAGGCTCTCCACGCCGGACACCACCGCCGCCCGCCCGGACACCCGGATATTGGCGCCCATGCGGGTCAGCTCATCCACATGGCGGTAGCGGTTTTCGAACATATTCTCCTCAAGCACCGTGGCCCCCCGGCTCTTCAGCAGCGCCGCCATCAAAATGGCCTGGGCGTCGGTGGGGAAGCCGGGATAGGGGGCCGTCCGAACGGGCCGCACCGCTTCCAGCCGTCCCCGGCAGGCACAGGCGACGCCGTTTTGATCGGAGAGGATGGAGCACCCCGCCTCCCGCAGCACGGCGGTGACGGTGGACAGGTGCTCCTCCCTTGCTCCCCGGAGAAACACCTCGCCCCCGGCGGACGCCGCCGCGCAGAGGTAGGTTGCCGCTACGATGCGGTCCGGCATGACCGTGTAAGTACAGCCGTGGAGCGGCCCGGCCCCCTCGATGGAAACCGTGGAGCTCCCCGCCCCGGACACCCTGGCCCCGCAGGCTGTGAGGAAGTTCTGCAGGTCCACGATCTCCGGCTCCCGGGCGGCGTTGGCGATGGTGGTGACGCCGGAGGCCCCGCAGGCCGCCAGCATCAGGTTTTCCGTGGCTCCCACAGAGGGCAGGCTCAATACGATCTCCCGCCCCCGGAGGAGGCGGGCCTTGCAGTGGAGCACGCCTCCCGTATCGTCGATCTCCGCCCCCAGGTCCCGCAGGCCGGAGAGGTGGAGGTCGATGGGCCGGGGCCCCAGCTCACAGCCGCCGGGATAGCTCAGCTCCGCCTGTCCGCACCGGGCCAGGATAGCCCCCAGAAAGATGGCGGAAGACCGCATCTCCCGGCACAGCCGGTCCGATACCGCCCAGCCCGCCATGTCCCTGGCGTCCACCACCAGGGTGTCCGCCCCTTCCCAGTGGGCCGTACAGCCCAGGTCCCGCAGAATGCGGACCGAAGCGTCCACGTCCCGCAGCCGGGGGCACCCCCGCAGCTCCACCTGGTCCGCCGTCAGCAACGACGCGGCCAGAATGGGCAGGACGCTGTTCTTCGCTCCCTGTATCCCGGCCTCGCCCTCCAGGTGGGCGCCGCCTTTCACGATCAACTGGCTCATTTTCGTCCCCTCCGCTCCAAGAATGGTGTAACGCTCCATCCTATGGACCAAAGGGGTCCGTCGTTACTTCTTGATTTCCATGATTGTCTGATAAATCCGCTCCGCCGCGTCCCGGATGCCCAGGGCGGACATGGCGGCTTCCATGCGCCTCCGGCGGTCCTCGTCGCGGAGGATGCCGCAGGCCGCCTGGAACAGCGCCTGCCCGGAGCACTCCGGTTCCAGGAGCACCGCGGCGGCTCCGGCCTCTTCCAAGGCCCTGGCGTTCTTCTCCTGGTGGTTGTTGGTGACGTAGGGGGACGGGACGATCAGCGCCGGCGTGCCCAGGGCCGTCAGCTCGCTGATGGTGGAGGCCCCTGCCCGGCAGATCACCAGATCCGCCGCCCGCATGACCGGGGCCATGTCATAGATATATTCCCGCAGCTGGAGGGCGGGATGGGACGCCAGGTCCACGCCCTTCTCCTCCAGGAGCTCCCGCATCAGGGGGAAGCCCTGCTTCCCCGCGCCGTGGATGTGGTGGAAGGGCTCCTTCCCGGCCTCCAGGGCCAGGAAGTCCGCCATCTGCCGGTTCATGCCGGAGGCCCCCAGGGACCCCCAGAAGGAGACGATCAGCGGCCTCCCGTCGTCCAGGCCCAGCGCCTCTTTGGCCTGGGCCTTGGTCTGCGCGAAAAAGTCGCTCCGCACCGGCGTGCCGGTGACCACCACCTTTTCCGGCCTCCGGTAGTATTTCCGGCAGGACTCAAAGCCCACCATAATACGGTCGGTATACGTTTCCAGCATCTCCGTGGTCAGTCCCGGCACCGCGTTGGACTCGTGGATGGCGGTGGGGATGCCGGCCTTGGCGGCGGCCTTGACCATGGGATAGCTGGCGTAGCCGCCGGTGCCCACCACCGCGTCGGGCCGGAAGGCCCGCAGGATGGCCCTGGCCTCGCCGGGGGCCCGGAGGAGGTTTCCCACGGAGATGAGGTTGTGCTTCAACTCCGCAGGCTTGAAGGAGCGGTGGAAGCTGGAGATATGGACGGTCTGAAATTCGTACCCCGCCTGGGGGACCAGGTCTTTTTCCAGTCCCCGCTCCGCGCCGACGAACAGAATCTGCGCCCTGGGATTTTTCTCCAAAGCCAGCTGCGCCAGGGCGATGGCGGGGTTCACGTGGCCCGCGGTCCCGCCGCACGTGAAAATGATCCGCTCCAGGTTTGTTGCCATATGATGAAGTCCCTCCTCAATCGGAAGAAATCCCCGCGTTTTTCTCAAAATCCCATCGAAATCAACGGAAACGCCTCAAAATCCGACTTCGCAAATTCCGCCGTTTCCGCACATCTATCTGTGCTTCAGACGATGGGCGTTCTACCCCGCCTTCGTGGGCCGCATCTGCCGCGACACCGACAGGACCACGCCGATTCCCGCCAGCTGGATGGACAGCGCCGTGCCCCCATAGCTGAAGAAGGGCAGGGAGATGCCGGTGGTGGGCAGCAGCCCGGTGACCACGCCGATGTTCAGGAAGGTCTGCATGGCCAGCAGCGTGGTGATGCCGGTGACCAGCAGGCTGCCGAAGCGGTCCCGGGCGTGGAGGGCGATCCAATAGCCCCGGAGAATCAGCGCCGCGAAGAGCAGCATGATGATTGCCGCACCGATCAGGCCCAATTCCTCGCAGATAATGGAAAAAATGAAGTCGTTATGCTCCTCCGGGAGGTAGTAAAACTTCTGGCGGCTCTTCCCCAGGCCCACGCCCAGGAGTCCGCCGGAGCCGATGGTAATCAGGCTCTGGGAGAGCTGGTAGCCCTTATTTTGGGCGTCCGCCCAGGGGTTCAGCCAATACTGGATGCGGGAGGTGTTATAGCCCACCACGAACAGGACGAAGTACAGCATCGCCGCCGCGCCGCCCACCGCGCCAATGACCCAGCCCCAATGGATTCCGCCCACCAGCAGCAGCGCCGCGCCGACGCCCATAATCAAAATTGCGCCGGACAGATGGGGTTCCAGGGCCACCAGGCCCGCCGTGAGAATCAGGATGATGGCGTAGGGCAGGATGCCCGTTCGGAAGGAGCGCATTTGGTCTTTTTTTCGGGAAATACTGTCGGAAAGGTAGACGACAATGGCTAATTTTGCAATTTCCGAGGGCTGAATGGTAAACAGCTCGCCGACGCCCAGCCAGCGGGTGGCGTTATTGCGGGTAACCGCAATCGGGTTATGGGGAATGATGACCAGCACCAGCAGGACCAGGGAGACGTACAGCAAGGTCTTCGCCACGCCCCGGAAGCGCTGGTAGTTGATTTTGCCGATAAACAGCATGGCGGCAACGCCCATGATGGTAAATACGCCCTGGCGGATGAAATAGTGCATGGGGTTTTTGCCCTCTGTCTCGTAATAGGCGGAGGGAAAACTGGCGGACAGGAGCATTACCAGCCCGATGGACGACAGCAGCAGCACCAGCAGGAAAAACGGCAGGTCCACCGGCCCTCTGGCCAGTTCCCGGCTCTCTTCCTCCAGGGCCTGCTGGCGCAGGCGAATCTCCTGGCGGCGCTGGGCCTCCTCCCGGCTCAGGGGACGGCGCCGGGGGCGCGGACGCTGCTGGGGCGCCGGGAACGGCACCACTACGCTGCTCTGCCGGGGCCGGGACTGGGCCGGGCGTTTGGCCGTTTGGACCGGCTTCCTGCGCGGCTGGGCCGGACGGCGCTGCGGCTCCCGCCTGGGCGCTTCCTTCCGAGCCGCCGAACTCCCTCGTGTTCCCATTTCCATACCCCCTTCGTCCTTTTCTTGAAAGAAAAGGACCAAAAGAACTTTAGCGCGCTCTAGATGTCTGGCAGTAGACCGGGCCGGAGCGACGGCAACCCAGTCTGTGCTAATTCGATGGCTTTTTGGCCTGGTGGTCAGCGGGGAAACGCTTACCGATGGTCTTCCGTTTTGCATGTGCGCTTCCGCTTGGCACGGCCAGGCTTACATGTTCTAAATTCAAACTTCTAATCCCGCTTTATCTGCCTTGAATGCCAATCCAGGCCAGAATGCAGAATAAAATCGTTACTCCTGAGAACACCGTTACCAGCTTTGCCTCGCTCCAGCCGGACAGCTCCAGGTGATGGTGCAGGGGAGCCATCTTGAAGAAGCGCTTGCCGTGGGTCGCCTTGAAATAGGCGATCTGGATGATGTCGGACAGGGTTTCCAGAATATAGATGATGCCGACGAAAATCAGAATCAGCGGCATATCCATGGCGAAGGCCAGGGCCGCTACCGCGCCGCCCATGAACAGGCTCCCCGTGTCGCCCATAAAGACCTTGGCCGGGTGGTGGTTATAGCAGAAGAACGCCGCCAGACCTCCCGCCAGCGCCGCGGGGAACAGAGCCAGGGGCATCAGCTTCCACAGCGCCGCCGCCGCAGTGAAAAATACCATCACCACAAAGGTCACGCTGGAGGATTGGCCGTCGATTCCGTCTGTTAAGTTGACTGCATTTACACAGCCTACAATTACAAAGGCTGCGAAGATCAGGTAGAGTATCCAGTTGATCTCGATGGTGACGTTGACGAAGGGGATATACAGCGCGTTGGTCAGCAGGCCCTCGTAGCGCATCAGGCTCAGGAACAGCACCGCCGCCGCCAGCTGGAGGATGAATTTCTGCTTGGCCGTCAGGCCCTCGTTCTGGTGCTGGCGGACCTTGCGGTAGTCGTCCACAAAGCCGATGAGGCCGAAAATCAGGGCGAACAGGTAAACGTACAGGTGGGCAAATTCCCCCCGCAGCATGTTCTCCCAGCCCATGACAAAGGCCACTACGCCGGAACCGACGATGAACATAATGCCGCCCATAGTGGGCGTGCCCGCCTTCCCGGCGTGCCAGGAGGGGCCTTCCTTCCGAATCTCCTGCCCGGCGTGGAGCTTCCGCAGCTCCGCGATCACGAATTTTCCCAGAACCAGGGTCAGCAAAAAGCTTGCGCCCATGGCAACCAGCAGTGTAACGATCATGTCTCTCCCTCTCCCCCGCCCGTTTTTCCTGGGCGGAACTTTTCACTTGCTCAGATATTCCGCGACGATCTCCCGTTCGTCCATGTGGTGCTTCTCGTGGTTGACCTCCTGATAGGTCTCGTGGCCCTTGCCGCACAGGACGATGACGTCCCCCGGCCCGGCGTGGTCCATGGCCCAGTGGATGGCCTCGATTCGGTCCTCCACCACCTGGAAGGGCGTATTCATCCCCTCCAGGCCCGGCAGAATATCCGCGATGACGTCCGCCGGACGCTCCGTCCGGGGATTATCCGTGGTGACTACCACAAAATCCGCCGTCTGAGCCGCAATCCGGCCCATCTTGGGGCGCTTGGCCTTATCCCGGTCCCCGCCGCAGCCGAACAGCGCCACCGTCCGGCCCTTGGCGAAGCCCTTCACCGTGGTCAGGACGTTCTCCAGGCTGTCGGGGCTGTGGGCGTAGTCGATGAGCACCGTGTAGTCCTTCCCCGGCGTGGGGACCACTTCCACCCGGCCCTTCACATGGGGCACCTTGGCCAGGACGGCGGCGCTCTCCGCCAGGGGTATCCCCAGCGCCAAGCCCGCCCCCAGCACGTCCAGGGCGTTCTCCACCATGAAATGACCCGGGATATTTACCCGGACAGGGACCCGCTCCCCGGCGTATACCGCCGTAAAGGCCACGTGGTCCGCCTCCAGCGCCACGTCCTCCGCCCGGAGGTCCGCCGCGCCCCTGCTGGAAAAGGTAAGCACTTTACAGGTTGCTTGCTCCAAAAGACGCGGAGTCCAGGGGTCCCCGGCGTTCACCACGCCGGCGGCGCAGTTCCGGAACAGGAGGGCCTTGGCGTCGCAGTACGCCTCCATGGTCTTGTGAAAATCCAGGTGGTCCTGGGTCAGGTTCGTAAAAATACCCACGGCATAGAGGACGCCATAGACCCGGTCCAGGGTCAGGGCGTGGGACGATACTTCCATCACCACGCTGGAGCACCCCGCCGCCCGCATCTGGGCGAAGAGCTTTTGCAGCTCGAAGGACTCCGGCGTGGTCCGCTCTGTGGGCAGGACCTCTGCGCCAATCATATTCTGGTTGGTGCCAATCAGGCCCACTTTTTCCCCTCGGGATTCCAGAATCGCCTTGAGGAGATAGGTGGTGGTGGTCTTGCCGTTGGTGCCGGTGACGCCGATCATCGTCATGGACTCCGCCGGGTGGCCGAAGAAGTTCGCGCCCACCACCGCCAGGGCCCGCCGGGAATCCTTCACCTGCACATAGGGGACTTTTCCCTCCGGCGGCGTCTGGCAGAGCACCGCCGCCGCGCCCGCCGCCAGGGCCTGGGGGATGAAACGGTGTCCATCCACCGCGAAGCCCGTCATGGCGACGAACAAATCCCCTGGCTGCACCTGCCGGGAATCGTAGCTGACGTTAGCGGCGTCCAGTTCCAGGTCCGCCGTCGCGGAGACGATGTCCAGCCCCGCCAGCAGCTCTTTCAGTTTCATCTTTGTAAAACCTCCATCCCGTATAAAACGTTCCGGATTATTCTAAACCAAATAAAACGCATTGTATACGGCAGAATCTGCCGAAAACCCTGTAAAACCTGCTGTCTCTCCGTTTGCCAACGCAAGCTTTTGCTGGCGCGCCTTCACTTTTGCTTGGATAACCTCCAAGCCATTGCTTCTGCAAGCCGGGTCTGGGTTCCTGCCGCTTCAGCCCGGATAACCACCATCCCTCGGTCCCCTCAAGATGGCGCTGCGTTGCCGTCGCTTCGGCCCGGATAATCACCAGACCATCAGAGCGCGCTAAAGTTCTTTTGCTGACTTTTCTTTCAAGAAAAGTCAGTCGCGGACGGAGCTGTCGCCGAAGCGGACGGTGATGACGGTGCCGGGGGGGAGTTCCTGGCCTTGTTCGCGGTCCTGGGAGATGGCTCTGACGTTGCCGGAGCCGGTGCTGGTGGCTCCCGCCACACGCATGATGAAGCCCGCGTTGGTCAGGGCCTGGTTGGCTTCCGCCGCAGTCATGCCAATGACATTGGGCACCGCCCGGGGCTCGTCGCTCTTCTCCTCCCCCAGATAGACGACGATGGATGCGTTGTTGGGGACGATGGCTCCGCCCTCGGGGGTCTGGGCCGTGATCTCCGTGCCGCTGCCTACCGTGCGGAAGGTGAAGCCGCTGTTTTCCAGACGGGCTTTCGCCGTCTCCAGAGTCTCTCCCACCACGTTGGGCACGGCCACGTCGGCTCCCGCCAGCTGGGCCGCCGTGTAGTCCGGCTCCACGCCCAGGACGGGGAGAATCTCGCTCATGATCTGGCTGGCCGTGGGGGCCACCATCTGACCGCCGGAGGGGAAGGTCCCTGTGGTGCGGCTGGGGGTGTCCATGGTAATCAGCATGATATACTGTGGATCGTCCGCCGGGGCGAAGCACATGAAGGAAACCACGATGTCGCCCTTGGGATTGCTGGCCGTCCGGGTGCCGGTCTTGTCGGCGGTGCCGGTCTTGCCGCCGATGCGGTAGCCCGATACCTGGCCGTTCCGGCCCGTGCCCTCGGCTACCACGTACTCCAGGCACTCCCGGACCTTGGCGGAGGTCTCCTCGCTGATGACCTGCCGGATGGGGGCCGACTCGTGCTGGCGGAGGACGCTGCCGTCGCTGTCCAGGACCTGCTCTACAATGTAGGGCTGGTACAGATAGCCGCCGTTGATGCACGCCGCCTGGGCCCGGATCAGCTCCAGGGGCGTGACGGTGAAAGTCTGGCCGAAGGAGTAGGAGGCCAGGGAGACGAGGTTCGAGTTAAATTCCTTCTCTCCCGCAAAGCTGCCGTGGACCTCGCCGATCATGT
>CAQVQZ010000043.1 GCA_948902155.1 uncultured Oscillibacter sp. | reverse complement strand
GTAAAAAAGCTCAGCCGCCGTTAGTCCCATATATTTCCTGTAGACACTATCTAGTACCATTCTTTCGATACGGTTCAGCCTGCGGCAAAATGCCTGGTAACCGGGCAGGGCGGGAAACCATGCCAAAAGGTGGATTTTGATGTAGTTATAAATCGCTTTCCGCGTCAACAATTGCTGTGCTTTGCCCCACAGGCAGACCGTAATCAACTCCTCATCTGTAAATTGGGGACAATGGTTGTTGTTTTGGTGTTGTAATTCTTCTCTGAATCAGCTATCATTGCATTGGCAAATAGTGCAGTATAGTTTGATGAGTTTTTCCCTTTCCACCATTGATTCGCACTTTTCAAGGGAGCCAAGACGATGGCGCGCGGAACCGAATGACATTGGTTTTAAACGCGACCGTTCGTTTTTTCCCACGTATTTACGAAAAAACGGACCGCAATATAATCAGGCACGTCTAAAGGATGCGCAGAGAGGGAGCCGTACCGGAGCCGGGTGTGCTGATATCTGGGTAGGAAAGCGTGCCTTCCGTTTTACGGGCGGAAAACCCGGAGGTCCGGAGGGCTGCGGGTTGTCTGCAAAAAATCAGTGAGCGCCGGTGGAAGAAGCAGGGAAAATCTTCGTCATTTTTGACAGAGATGCCAGGCATGATGCGCCGGATTTCGTAAAATCATCCAGAAAAGCCCGGTTAATTGATTTTTTTGTTGCGCTTTCCGGGGCGGATATGTATAATGTCAAAACAAGACAGGCAAGGGCCGCTTTCCCAGGGGGAAACAGGCCCGCGCCGGATGCGCGCCGCTGGACGGAGGAGTGCCCCATGTTGATGAGCAGCGTTCTGAACAGCATTCTGGGCCTTGACATTATTCTGGTTCTGGTACTGGTCGTTTTGGTGCCGAAAAAGAATAGTGCGTTTGGTCATGCGCGAAACAAGGGCGCGCTCAACGGTTTCCTCCCCAGCGGGATGTGAGGCCGGAAGCCGCCGAAAGGCAACAGTCCGTGACCCGAACGAGGGACACGGGCTTTTTTGATTTTCCACACAAACGGCGAAAGGAGCTGCAAACGCTATGGAAATGACAGGCGCGCAGATTTTGTTGGAAGGATTGGCGCGGGAGGGTGTGGAGCGCGTCTTCGGCTACGCCGGGGCCACCATCTGCCCCATCGCCGACGCGCTGCGGGAGGACCCGAACCTGGATTACACCCTGGTCCGCACGGAGCAGAACGCCGGCCACATGGCCTCGGGCTACGCCCGGGTCACCGGGAAAACGGGAGTGTGCATCGTCACCTCCGGACCGGGCGCGACGAACCTCATCACCGGCGTGGCTACGGCCTATATGGACTCCATCCCCATGGTGGCTATCACCGGGCAGGTGCCCTCCAACCTCATCGGGCGGGACATCTTCCAGGAGGTGGACATCACCGGCGCGGTGACGCCCTTCACGAAGCACTGCTATCTGGTGAAGGACGCGGCCCAGCTGCCCCAGGTGCTGCGGGAGGCGTTCCACATCGCTTCCACCGGACGGCCCGGCCCGGTGCTCATCGACATCCCCATCGACGTGCAGGAGCAGATGGTCAGCGGCGTGGAATTCCCGGAGGAGGTCCATATCCGGGGCTACAACCCCAGCGTCCGGGGCAACGACAAGCAGATCGCCAACGTGGCCACGGCCATCGGGCTGGCCCAGAGGCCGGTGCTCTGCGCCGGAGGCGGCGTGTTCCTGGCCCGCGCGGAGGAGGAGCTGCGGACCTTCGTGGAGCGGACGGGCATCCCGGTGGTGACCACCATGATGGGCCTGTCCCTGCTGCCCACGGAGCACCCCCTGAATATGGGCATGATCGGGGCCCACGGCAACAACACCGCCAACAAGGCCCTGGCAAAATCGGACCTTTTGATTATGATCGGCACCCGTGTGGCGGACCGGGCCATCGTGTCCCCGGATGAGATCCAGCGCCGTATGGCGAATATCCACATCGACGTGGACCCCGCCGAGATCGGGAAAAACATGCAGTCCACCCTGCCCCTGGTGGGCAACGCCAAGGTCATCCTCCAGCAGCTGATGGAGCGGGAACCCAGGACGGACTGCGACGAGTGGCGGACCATGCTTCAGGACCTCCGGCGGACCAACCTGGGCCGGGGCTATCCCACGAAGGATGGCTATGTGTTCCCCGGGCGGCTGCTGCGCCTTTTGGGCGAGCGCCTGCGGGAGGACGCCGCCGTCTGCGTGGACGTGGGGCAGAACCAGATTTGGGCCTGCAAGCACCTCCGCCTCCGGGGCGGGCGGTTTTTGACCAGCGGGGGCCTGGGGACCATGGGCTACGCCATTCCCTGCGCCATCGGCGTGAAGACCGCCCAGCCGGACCGGCAGGTGGTAGCCGTCTGCGGCGACGGGTCCTTCCAGATGTCCATGAACGAGCTGGCCGCCGTGAAGGCCGGGGGCTTCGACTTGAAAATCCTGCTGCTGCGCAACGGGGTCCTGGGCCTGGTGAACCAGATTCAAAGCGGAGCGCCCTACCACGGCCCCTTCGGCGTGCGGCTGGACGGAGACCCGGATTTCGCCGCCATCGCCGCCGCCTACGGCGTCCCCAGCATGACGCTGCGGGACGAGGCAAAGGTGGAGGAGACCCTGGACCGCTTTTTGGCAAAGAAGGGCCCCTGCCTCCTCATCGCGGAGGTGAGCCCTGAATGGAAGACGACGGATTAAGGGGGAGGAGAGAAGGATGAAGCAGACAATTTCCATTTTGGTGGAGAACCGGGCGGGCGTTTTGAACCGGGTGGCCAGCCTGTTTTCCCGCCGGGCCTTCAACATCGACTCCCTGGCGGTGGGCGTGACGGACGATCCCTCCCTCTCCCGGATGACCATCATCGTGGACAACGGCAACAGCGTGGTGGAGCAGGTGGAAAAGCAGCTGAACAAGCTGGTGGAGGTCATCAAGGTCCGGACCCTGGACGAGGGGAACATGATCGGCCGGGAGCTGATGATTATCAAGGTCAGCGCCAACAAAAACAACCGGGAGCATATCATGACCATCTGCAATATCTGCGGGGCCAAGGCGGCGGACATCTCCCCCACCTCCATGACCCTGGAGATTTCCGACACCCCGGACCGGGTGGACGTGTTCGAGGACATGATGCGGCCTTTCAACATCCTGGAAGTGGCCCGGACGGGCGTTATCGCCCTGCAAAAGGGCGGCGGGAAGATTTAAGGAGGCGTTTTGATGAGCTGCCTGGGAGGCTTTCGGGCCATTACGAAAGAGGAGCTGGAGAAACTGCGGGCCGTGCCCAGGGAGGACCGGGCGCCTGACTATCTGGACGAAATGGAGACGGCGGACATCTTCGATGTGGATAAATCCTGGGACGCCATGCACCGGGCGCTGTGCGGGAGCAAGCTGGAATTTGGGAACTCCCCCGCCCCCGGCTGCTGGGTCATCCTGGGCGGCGAGGTTCTCCGGGGCGACCGGGAGGGGGAAGAGGACTATCTTGTCGTCTGTAAATCCCCGGAGCAGGTCCGCCAGGTGGACCAATTTCTCCAGAACATGACGGAAGAGGCGTTCCGGAAGCTCTATTTCGCCATCGACCCAGAGGAATACGATTACCCCATGGACGAGGAGGACTTTGGATACACCTGGGGGTATCTGTCGGGCTCCCGTCCCTTCTGGCACAGCGCGGCGGAAAAGGGGCTTTGGGTCCTCTTCGACGTGGACCAATGACGGTCCGAAAAATCTGACGGAACTACGGAGAAACAATCACAATGGATAAAGCACAGAAAAAAGCCATGGCGGAGGAGTGGAAGAACCGCCGCCCGGAGATGGGCGTCGTCTCCCTCCGCTGCAAGGAGACGGGAGAGACCTTCCTGGGGACCGCCAAGGACACCAAGGCGGAGTTCAACAGTCTGCGGATGAAGCTGTCCACCGGGACGCATCCCAACAAGCGGTTACAAGAATTGTGGAAGCAGTACGGCGAGGAGGGCTTCGAGCTGTCCGTGGCGGCGGTCCTGGAGTACGAGGACCCGCTGGAGGACCACGCCGGGGAGCTGGAGACCCTGCGGGAGCTCTGTTTTGCAGAGGACCCGAAGGCCGTGAAAATCTGGAAGTGAGGAGGCGCGGATATGGAATACAGGAGATTTCAGGATGCCATCGTCGCCCGAATCGACAAGGGCGAGGAGATCGTGGAGCAGGTCATGGAGCTGGCCGCTAAAGAGCACATTGCCTTAGCCAGCGTCCAGGCCCTGGGGGCCATCGGCAGCTTTACGGCGGGCGTGTTCCGGACGGACGAGAAGCGGTATCTCGCCAACGAGTTCGAGGGCTATTTTGAGATCGTATCCCTGACGGGGACCATCAACACCATGGACGGCAAGCCCTACTGTCACCTGCACATCAGCGCGGGGGACGACAAGGGACAGGTTTTCGGCGGGCATCTGAACCGCGCCGTGGTCAGCGCCACCTGCGAGATGGTGATCCGGCTGATCGACGGAGAGGTGGACCGCTATTTTGACGAAGAGATCGGCTTGAACCTGTTTCGGTTTTAATTATAGTTTCAGAGGGAAGTACAGGCCGGGCCCCGGAGGGCGGAAACCCGGCGCAAGGAGGAGACGTTTTGAAAATCAGAGCCACAGCGGCCATTATGAAGTGCCTGCTGGAGCAGGAGGTGGACACCGTCTTCGGGTATCCCGGCGGCACCATCCTGAATCTCTATGACGAGCTGTACCGCTTCCGGGACGAAATCCACCACGTGCTGACGGCCCACGAGCAGGGAGCCGCCCATGCGGCGGACGGCTACGCCCGCTCCACCGGAAAGGTGGGCGTGTGCTTCGCCACGTCGGGTCCCGGAGCCACGAACCTGACCACCGGTATCGCCACCGCCTACCTGGATTCCTCCCCCGTGGTGTTCATCACCTGCAACGTCACCGAGGCGACGCTGGGGAAGGATGCCTTCCAGGAGGTGGACATCACTGGCATCGCCATGCCCATCACCAAGGCCACGTTCCTGGTCCGGGACCCCAACACCATCCCCGCCGTCATGCGGCAGGCGTTCGCCGTCGCCGCCAGCGGACGGCCCGGCCCGGTGCTCATCGACTTTTTGAAGGACGTGACCTTCCCCAGTGTAGAGATCGAATATCACTTCGTCCCCTGGCGGGAGAACCGGGGCTGCGCCGGGATGCGGGAGCTGAGCCGGGACCAGGAGCTGAAAAAGCCCGCCCCGAACCAGGAGGACGTGGATATCCTCCTGGGCATGATTGCCGAGGCGGAGCGGCCCTTCGTCATCTGCGGCGGCGGCGTGGTTTTGGGCCGGGCGGATAAGGAGTTCAAGGAGTTCGCGGAGAAGCTGGACGCCCCGGTGGCCATCAGCCTCATGGGCGGCGGCGGCTTCTCCGGGAGCCACCCCCTGACCACCGGCATGATCGGTATGCACGGGTCCAAGGCGTCCAACACCGCCTGCGACGAGTGCGACCTGCTCATCGCCGTGGGGTGCCGTTTCTCCGACCGGGTGGCCCTTCAGCCGGCCACCTTCGCCGCCCAGGCCAAGATCGTCCAGATCGACATCGACCGGGCGGAGATCGACAAGAACGTCCTGACGGACCACCACATCATCGGTTCCGCCCGCCGGGTGCTGGCGATGCTGAACGAGAAGCTGTCCCAGTACGACCACAGCGACTGGAAGGCTCACATCCTGCCCCTCCGGGCCCCCTCGGTGGCGGAGGACAGCGACCACCTGACCCCCCAGCAGGTTCTGGAGACCATCCGGGTCCAGATGCCGGAGGACGCCATCGTGGCCACGGACGTGGGCCAGCACCAGATGTGGGCCATCAAGTACCTGCACTTCCAATACCCCGGCCAGATGCTGACCTCCGGCGGCTTCGGCACCATGGGCTTCGGCCTGGGGGCCGCCATCGGGGCCCAGACCGCCCACCCGGACAAGCGGGTCTTTCACATCACCGGCGACGGCTGCTTCCGCATGAACTGCCACGAGCTGGCGACGGTGGGGTACTACAAGCTGCCCATCATTACCGTAGTCTTTAACAACGGCACCCTGGGCATGGTCCGGCAGTGGCAGAGCCTGATTTACGGCAAGCGCTATTCCGAGACCACCCTGGACCGTGGACCGGATTTTGTGAAGCTGGCGGAGGCTTACGGCATCCGGGGCTTCCGGGTGGAAACCGTGGCGGACATGGAGTCCGCCCTGTCCCAGGCCCTGGGGAGCGGGGAGGCGGCGGTGATCGACTGCCGCCTGGACATCGACGAGATGGTCCGGCCCATGGTGGCGGCGGGGTCTGAGATCACGGATTTCCTGCTGAGCGAAGGAGGAGAGTTATGAGAAGGCAATGGGACACCGCGAAGAAGCTCTACACCCTCTGCATCCTGACCGAGGACACCCCCGGCATCCTCAGCCAGGTGGCCCGGCTCTTCTCCCGGAAGGGGTATAACATCGAGTCCATCGTCTCCGGGGCCACGGACCGGCCCCACACCGCCCGCATCTCCATCGAGGTCCTGGCGGACGAGCTGGTGGTGAACCAGCTGGCGACCCAGTGCCGCAGGCTCCTGGGGGTCCAGGCGGTGAAGATCTTCGACGAGGAGACCTGCATCCGCCGGGAGATCGCTCTGATCAAAGTCCGGGCCACGGACCACGGAAGCCGGGACGAGATCATCCAGCTGGCCAACATCTTCCGGGGCCACATCATCGACGTGGACAAGGAGTCCCTGACCGTGTGGGTCTTCGGCTCCCAGAGCAAGAACGCGGCGCTGATTCAGATGCTGGAGGACTTCGGCATCCTGGAAATCGCGAAAACAGGTACTATCGCCATCGAGAGAGGGCGTAGCACGATATATGACGAGAGCAAATTGAAGGAGGAATACGAATATGGCAAGAATGTATTATGAGAAGGACTGCGACCTGGGCAAGCTGGACGGCAAGAAGATCGGCATCATCGGCTACGGCTCCCAGGGCCACGCCCACGCCCTGAACCTGAAGGAATCCGGCTGCGACGTGTGCGTCGGCCTCCGTCCCGGCAGCAAGAACCAGGCCGCCGCCGAGGCTGCGGGCCTGAAGGTCATGAGCGTCCCCGAGACCGCCAAGTGGGCCGACATCATCATGATTCTGATCAACGACGAGGTCCAGGCCGACGTTTACAAGAAGGACATCGCCCCCAACCTGGAGGCGGGCAACATGCTCATGTTTGCCCACGGCTTCAACATTCACTTCAAGCAGATCACCCCGCCCGCCGATGTGGACGTGTCCATGATCGCCCCCAAGGGCCCCGGCCACACCGTTCGGAGCCAGTACGTGGCGGGCAAGGGCGTGCCCTGCCTGATTGCTGTGGAGCAGAATGCCACCGGCAAGGCCTATGACCTGGCCCTGGCCTACGCGGCGGGCATTGGCGGCGCCCGGGGCGGCGTTATGGAGACCACGTTCCAGGACGAGACGGAGACGGACCTCTTCGGCGAGCAGGCCGTTCTGTGCGGCGGCGTGGTGGAGCTGATGAAGCTGGGCTTCGAGACCCTGGTGGAAGCCGGTTACGCCCCCGAGAACGCCTATTTCGAGTGCATCCACGAGATGAAGCTCATCATCGACCTCATCAACAAGGGCGGCGTGGCCATGATGAACTACTCCATCTCCGACACCGCCGAGTACGGCGAGTATGTCTCCGGCCCCCGCATCCTGCCCTATGAGGAGACCAAGAAGAACATGAAGGCCGTCCTCACCGACATCCAGAACGGCACCTTCGCCGGGAAGTGGATTGCGGAGAACAAGAACGGCCGCACCTTCTTCAACGCCAGCCGCGCCATCCTGGCCAAGCACCAGATGGAGACCGTGGGCGCGGAGCTGCGGAAGAACATGCTCTGGGGGAACGACACCGACCCGGATACCGCTTCCAACTGAGGATGAAGAGACACCGCCTGGGGAAGGCAGTGTTATTTCGCAAGGGAAAAGCCTCCTTATTGAAAGGAGGTGGCACGGCGAAGCCGTGACGGAGGATTGCCGCAGGGACTTTTTTCTATCACCCGACTTGCAGTAGAAAAGCGTCCACTGGGATTTTTCTTCTACAGCCGTTATTGGCGATAGGGGAAATCCCTGCGGGCAATCCCCACCCGGCTCCGCCGGGAGCCCCTTTCCAAAGGGGCCTTTTTTCTTAACCGACCGAATGACATGGTTTCTCCAAGCGGTGTTTTCCAAACGAAAGGACTGACAACATGAATCGTTTGCTTCCCCACCTCCTCCTCTACAGCAACCTGGGCGAGGACAGCATCCTGGTCCGCCTGGCGGAGATCATCCGGGACTGCAAGAACGGCGGCGCGAAGGAGCCCCTGCTCCAGCGGACCTACGCCCAGGTCAAGCGGATTCTGGACCTCTCCACGGTCTGCGGCTTCGACGAGGACCTCTGGCAGTGCTACCTCACCTGGGTCCTCATGACCAACGACAACTCCTTCACCCGCACCTGCGAGCGGGTGGGGGCTACCGAGGGCGGCAGCGTGAACCACTTCGCGGAAAACGACTTCGCCGTCTTCTACCAGCTGTTCCACTACGATTTTTCCGCCCTGGAGGGCTTCCTGAACACGGATTGCTTCACCACCCTGACCCATTACCACGCCATCCCCAAGCGGGAGCGGACCTATAACCGGGACGTCAGCGCCCAGGTCCGGACGCTCCGCCGGGCCCTGGCGGAGGCGGAGGACGGGCACGCCATGTTCCGCCTGGTGACGGACTATTACAAACAGTACGGCTACGGCGTGTTCGCCATGAACCGGGCTTTCCGCATCCAGCGGGGGGACGAGGGGCTGTCGTTCCTGCCCATCAGCAACGTAGACGGCGTGCGGCTGGAGGACCTGCTGGGCTACGAGAACCAGAAGCGGGAGCTCCGCCGGAACACGGAGGCGTTCCTGTCCGGAAAGCACGCCAACAACGTCCTGCTCTACGGCGACGCGGGCACCGGGAAGTCCACCAGCGTCAAGGCCCTCATCAACGAATACTACGACCGGGGCCTTCGGATGATTGAGATTTACAAGCACCAATTCGGAGAGCTGTCCCACATCCTGGCGGAGATCAAGAACCGGAATTACCGCTTTATCATCTTCATCGACGACCTGTCTTTCGAGGAGAACGAGGTGGAGTATAAATTTCTCAAGGCCGTCATCGAGGGCGGCGTGGAGACCCGGCCCGAAAACGTCCTGATCTACGCCACTTCCAACCGCCGCCACCTCATCCGGGAGACCTGGAACGACCGCCAGGACATGGAGCACCACGGCGATATCCACCGCTCCGACACCATGGAGGAAAAGCTGTCCCTGGCCGCCCGCTTCGGCGTGTCCATCAACTACAACGCCCCCACGCCCAAGGAGTTCCAGGCCATCGTCAAAGTCCTGGCCCGGCGGCAGGGCATCGAGATGGAGGAAAAAGAGCTTCTGGCCAAGGCCAACACCTGGGAGGTCCGCCACGGCGGCTTTTCCGGCCGGACGGCCCAGCAGTTCATCCACTACCTGGAGGGCCTGGAGGAATGAAAGTCCTGGTCAGCGCCTGCCTCCTGGGGGAGAACTGCAAATACAGCGGCGGAAACAACCGCTGTCCCGCCCTGCTGGACTGGCTGGAGCGGGAGGGGCACGAGGCCGTTCCCGTGTGCCCGGAGCAGCTGGGGGGCCTTCCCACGCCCCGGACTCCGGCGGAGATCGTGGACGGCGTGGTCACGGACCGGGACGGCAGGAACGTGGACGCGGAATTTCGCCGGGGCGCGGCGCTGGCTCTGGAAACTGCACGCCGGGAGGGAGCGGAGCTGGCGGTCCTCCAGCCCCGGAGCCCCAGCTGCGGCGCGCGGCAGGTCTACGACGGCAGCTTCTCCGGCCGGAAAATCGACGGCATGGGCGTCTTCGCCCGCCTGCTGTCGGAAAACGGCTTCCGGGCCCTGGAACCGGAGGATTTGCCGTGAAGGGCGGAACGCCCCGTTTCAGGTTCGCACGGAAAAATATTTGCCGGCATGACGAAATCGGGGAACCGCTCCACAGGAGCGGTTCCCCGATCAATCATATTGCGCGGTTCTTTAAAAAACAAAGCGGCAGATCACAGGCACGAGCAAAATCAAAATCGACCCGATCCCACTCACGGCCACCACGGTCCAGAACTGCTTCTTCTCCGATTCCGGCATATTTTCATACCACATCATCGAACCAGGCCCTCCTTAAAATGTTTGTTTGACCGCTTTGATTTTAGCACAGACTAAGATTCCGCACAAGCCCCCAAACCTCTGGAGCTTCCGCGCGGCGTGTTTCTTCGAAAAAATGCCCGCGATTGGGGATTGCGGCCCGGACGGTTTCTGTGGTAAAATAATCCTTGCAATCATTCCCCGCCTCAGGGGCGGACCGTATGAAAGAGGGCGATGTTATGATGATGGACCAGAAGTGGCTCCAGACATACCGGGAGGAAATTGGAAATTTCTCCGGGAAGATCAACGAGTTCCAAGAGGGCAAGATCGACAGGAAGGACTACAAAGGCTATTCCGGCGGCATGGGCAGCTACGCCCAGCGGGACCCGGCGAAGCACATGCTCCGCCTCCGGATACCCGGCGGGCGGCTGACGGCGGAGCGGCTGAAATTCCTGGCGGACACCGTGGAAAAATACGATGTCCAACGGCTGAAGCTCACCACCTGCGAGACGGTGCAGCTCCACGACCTCCCGGCGGGACAGGTCCCGGCCATTCTGGAGGAGGCCATCTCCGTGGGCATCCTCTGCCGGGGCGGCGGCGGGGACAACCCCCGGAACGTCATGTGCAGCCCCCTCTCCGGCGTGCAGGAGGGGGAGTGCTTTGACGTGACGCCCTACGCCGAGGCGGTGACGGGCTATCTCCTCTCCATCTGCCGGGATATCCACATGCCCCGAAAGCTGAAAATCGCCTTCTGCAACGGCGTGGATGACTCCGTTCACAGCGCCTTCCGGGACATGGGCTTCCGGGCCAATCCCGACGGGACCTTCTCCCTCCGCATCGCCGGGGGCCTGGGGGCCCAGGGCCACCGCATGGGCGTGCTGGTGGACGAGGCGTTGAACCCCAAGGAAGTCCTCTATTACGTCAAGGCCATGGTGGACACCTTCTGCCGGCACGGCAACTATGAAAACCGGGCCAAGGCCCGCACCCGCTTCATGCAGGATACCCTGGGCCCCGACGGCCTGAAAGAGGCATTTTTGAAAAACGTGGAGTCCGCCAAGGCGGCGGGGGGCCTGGACCTGCCCCGCCTGGAGGCTCTGGCCGATATCTGCGGAGACGGCGAGCTCAGCCACCCCCGCGCCATCCCCCAGAAGCAGCCGGGCATGTACGCCGTGAAGTACCACCCCATCGGGGGCCTCCTTCCGCCGGAGAAGCCCGCCCAGCTGTACGCCGTCCTGAAGGATCTCTGCAACGCGGAGTGCCGGGTGGCCCCCGACGAGACGCTGTATATCATCAACCTCCCCGCCGCCCAGGCGGAAAAGGTGCTGGCCGTCACGGAAGACGGCGCGGTCACGGAGTTCGAGCACAGCGTGGCCTGCATCGGCGCGACGGTCTGCCAGCAGGGCATCCGGGACAGCCAGGGGCTGCTGCAAGCCGCCGTGGCGGCGGTCCGGGAGGCCGGAATCCCCGACGGCGCGCTGCCGAAAATCTGCATTTCCGGCTGTCCCTCCAGCTGCGCGGCCCATCAGGCGGGAGTCATCGGCTTCCAGGGCGGCGTGCGCCTGGAGGACAAGAAGCCCCAGCCTGCCTTCCGCATGTTCCTGGGCGGCAGCGACGCTGTGGGCGCGGCCCGCTTCGGCGAGCCGGGGGCGGTGATTCTGGAGAGGGACGTCCCCGCCCTTCTGGTGGAGCTGGGGAAGGCCGCGGCGTCGGCGGGACAGTCCTGGACCCAGTGGTCCGCGTCCCACCGGGAGGACCTGGACGCCATCGTGGCGAAGTACGCCTAGGTCTTGTTTGAAAAATGTCAAAACGCCCAAGCGGCGGATATTTTTCCGCCACTCTGCGTTAAATTTTCTTGCCGGGCGGCAGCCCGCCTGCGAAAATTTGCCTTGATTGGCAAAAAAATCTCTCGCCGTTGGGCATTCCGCCAATTTTCAAACAAGACCCAATACGATTGTTTGACAGGAGTGGAGGCGGGCCGCAGGCCCGCCTCTTTTCTGTCTGAATGGGAGAACATCAATGATGAAACGCCTTTGTCTTTTGCTTGCGCTGCTCCTGTCCCTGACCGCCTGCGGGGGGACCCCGTCGGAGCCTGTCGAACCGCCGGAGGCCCCTTCCGGCAAGACAGTTTCCTTTACAGACGACCTGGGCCAGGAGTTTGCCCTGGAACCGCCCCGCCGGGTGGCGGCGATGATCGGCAGCTTCGCCGACATCTGGTGCCTGGCCGGGGGGAAGGACACCCTCACCGCCGCCGCCGGGGACGCCTGGACCTCCTTCGACCTGGACCTGGGGGAGGACGTGGCGGACCTGGGTGGCGTGAAGGAGCCGAACCTGGAAATTCTGCTGGCGGCGGAGCCGGACCTGATTCTGGCCAGCGTCAACACCGCCGTCCACCTGGAGCTTCAGGAGACCTTCGCCCAGGCGGGCGTCCCCGCCGCCTATTTCGAGGTGGACTGCTTTGCGGATTACCTCCGGATGCTGGAAGTCTGTTCCCGCCTCACGGGACAGCCGGAGCGGTATCAGACCTACGGGACGGACGTGCAGTCCCAGGTGGACGCCGCCGTGGCCCGGCAGGACGGCAGCGCCCCCAAGGTGCTCTACGTCCGCGCCACGGGAAACGGCGTCAAGGCCAAGGGCAGCGAGGGCAGCGTCCTGGGGGAGATGCTGGCGGACCTGGGC
>CAQVQZ010000042.1 GCA_948902155.1 uncultured Oscillibacter sp. | reverse complement strand
CTTCTCGCTGCTATTCTTGTTTGGATTGCTTGAGTTTGAAGACACCCTCTAGCGCTTATCGGAAAATTACAGGCGCAAGATAGGCAATGCCATTAAGTTAAGGAATACATTTCCAATTTCGCATATTGCGGGTTCAAGTTCCTGTCAATTTACGTAAAACCCCACTGCTTTATCAAATGAAAAAGCAGTGGGGTCTCGCTTGAGTCAGCTTAATTTAATGACATAGGCAATGTGGAGCTTCTTTTTGGTCAGCGGACGGCGGCTTCCAGCTCCGACGCTTTGGCCAGGGCCGCGTCGATGTTGGGGGCGAAGTGCTCTTCGCCCACCAGGTTGTACAGGCCGGATTTCCGGAACACGGACATGGGCTGTTCGTTCACATGGGAGAAGATCACCTGGATGCCCTTGTCCCGGCACTCCTCGTAGAGACGTTGGAGGCTGTTGAGGGCGGTGATGTCCATGGCGGGCACGGAGCGCATCCGGAGGATGAGCACATAGCGTCCGCTGTTCCGCTCGATGTGGGGAATCTTGTCCGCCGCGCCGAAGAACATGGGACCGCTGATCTCGTAGACCATCACGTGGGCGGGGACCGGCTTCAGACGGCCCTGATCGTCCCCGGTGTCCTCCACGTATTCCCATTCCTTTACCACGGCCACGTCGGCCATGCGCTTCATGAACAGCAGGCAGGCCAGGGACAGCCCCACCATGATGGCCACCACCAGGTCGAAAATCACCGTCAGCAGGAAGGTGACCACCAGGACAGCGACATCGCTCTTGGGGGAGCGTTTGACCACTTTTACCACGGTGCGCCAGCCGCTCATGTTGTAGGCTACCTGGAACAGAATGGCGGCGATGCAGGGCATGGGAATCAGGGCGGCGTAGGGCATGAGCAGCACCAGTACCAGCAGCAGGACCACGGCGTGGACCATGCCGGCCACCGGGGTCCTGCCGCCGTTTTTGATGTTGGCGGCGGTCCGGGCGATGGCCCCCGTAGCGGGGATGCCGCCGAAGAGGGCGGAGGCGGCGTTGCCCACCCCCTGGGCCACCAGCTCCATGTTGGAGTTGTGCCGCGCGCCGATCATCTCGTCGGCCACCACGGCGGAGAGCAGGGACTCGATGGCCGCTAATACCGCGATGGTGAAGGCGTCGGGCAGCACCGCAGCCACGGTGCCGTAGGACAGGGCGGGCAGGGTGAGCTTGGGCAGGGCGCTGGAGATGGTGTAGAGGTCGCCGATGGTGTTCACCGGCAGCTTGAGGAGCTTCACCGCCGCCGCCGTGACGAGGACGGCGATGAGGGAGGCGGGGATTTTCCGGAACAGCTTCGGCCAGAGGATGAGCACCGCCAGGGCCAGACAGCCCACAGCCACGGCGGACCAGTTGGCCGTGTGGAAGGTCCGGATGACCTCCTCCAGCTTCTCCATGGTCTCCACGGGGGCGTGTTCGAAGGTCAGGCCGAAGAAGTCCTTCAGCTGGCCGATGAGGATGGTGACGGCGATTCCGGCGGTGAAGCCGGTGGTGATGGTGTAGGGGATGTACTTGATCATGCTGCCCATCCGCAGAACGCCCATCAGGATCAGCATGAGGCCCGCCAGGATGGTGGCGGCGGCTAAGCCCTCCATGCCGTTCCGGGCGACGATGCCCGCCACGATGGTGGCGAAGGCGGCGGTGGGCCCGGCGATCTGCACCTTGCTGCCGCCTAGGGCGGAGATCAGGAAGCCGGCGGCGATGGCGGTGTACAGCCCCTGCTCCGGGGACACGCCGGAGGCCAGGGCCAGGGCGATGGACAGGGGCAGGGCGATGATGGCTACGATGACTCCGGCGGTCAGGTCCTGAAGAAAATCCTTCCGGGTATAGTGCTTGAGGGAATACACAAGCTGGGGGGTCAAATCTTTCATGGGAGTCCTCTCCTTCCTTATCTTCCTCCATGATACCGGACGGCGGGAAGGATGGCAAGCCTTTTCTGCAAAGGCCGGAAGAATCGTGGGGATCCCTGGGAATTCGGAAAAGAGGGGGATTGTTTCCTTTTGCTCCGTATGGTATTATGCTAAACAGCACCGTTGCTTTCCACCGGCTGGAAAGGACGGCGGGCATCCGGCTGATCTCCGGATGCCGGAATGTTGGCAAAGACAAGAACAAGTTGGTATTGACTTCCAAATTTCGCCTTTTTATGCTAATTAGGTAAGGAGGTGCTCGTTTGGACATTCAAGAGATATTTGCGGCGAGAATCAAGCGGGAACGGATAAAAAAAGAAAAGACCATGGCGGAATTTTCCGAAGAACTCGGAATTTCCCTCTCCTCTTTGGAGGAATATGAGAAAGGGCGGCGGATTCCAAGGGTAGACACCCTGGCGCTGATTGCGGAACGGCTGGAAATCCCTCTGGCGGAGCTGTTTATGGGAGAGGGGCCCGGAGACGCGTCTGCCGCCGCGTATTTGGACAGGCTGTCCCTGGAGGTCAATTGCCTGGACGGCTCCGCGCGGCGCATCGGGGAGGAGGCGCTGAAAATCCTGCGGAGTGCGTTCAACTTGCAGGCCGCGGGGCAGGCCGCGCTGCGGGAGGAAGAGGGGCGGTATTGCTACACCCTTCTGACCCTCCAGGAGCCCGGCTGCCGCCGGCAGAGCACCTACGGCATGATGGCGAAGGAATACTGCGATGGCCAGTGGGTCAACGTGGCCTCGGTGGCGCCGTTCTGCGGCGACCGGGGGAAGGTCTTGGAGATCGCGGAGAAGTGCAGCGCCTTGCAGCTCTCTCCCATCCACATTCTGGACGTCGTGATGGACTTTTTGCGTGAGGAGTACGACAGGCAGTGCCTTTTGGGAGAGATGAAGTGAGGTTCGGGGTCAGAACAGGCTGAGCTGGTCCGTCTCGTGCCCCCGGCGGGAGGCGGCGGTGATGCGGCTCATGGAGTACAGCAGCCCCCGCCGGCGGCACCGCTCCTGGAACAGCTCCCACAGGGCCTTTGCCCTGGGGCTGGAACAGGAATACCGCGACCCGTACCGGCGGCGGTACTGCTCCGACAGCCCCTGTCCGGGGAAGCGGGCCTCTAGCTGCTGATAGAAAAACTCCCGCTGGCCGGAGCGGCAGGTCACGCCGAGGGCGGGGTAGATAAACCGCGCGCCCGCGTCCGCCGCCCGGTCCACGATGTCCTGGATGTTTTCCGGCGTGTCCTCCAGAAAGGGGAGGATGGGCATCATCAGAACGCCGGTGAACAGCCCCGCTTTGCTCAGCCGCTCCAGCGCCGCCAGGCGGCGGCTGGGGGAGGGGGCGCGGGGCTCCACCTTGGCGGCCAGACCGTCGTCGCAGGTGGTGAGGGTCAGCTTGCAGATGGCGGGCATGGTGCGGTTGATGGACGTGAGCACGTCGGTGTCCCGGACGATCAGGTCGCTTTTGGTGGCGACGGCTACGCCGAAGCCATAGGCTTCCAGCAGCGTCAGGGCATGGCGGGTGAGCAGCAGCTCTTCCTCGAAGGGGTTGTAGGGGTCGCTCATGGAGCCGACGCCCACCACGCCGGTCTTTGCCTTGCGCTCCAGGTCGTCCCGGATGATGCGCAGGGCGTCCCGCTTGGCCCGTACCTGGTCAAAGGCGTCGTTATGGTAGCAGTCGCTGCGGCTGTCGCAGTAGATGCAGCCGTGGGAACAGCCCCGGTAGATGTTCATGTTGTACTCCGTGCCGAACCAGCTGGGGTCCTTGGTCCGGGTGACGATGGTTTTGGCGTCGATGTATTCCATAGGGAAGCTCCATATCACGTAATTGCTCTGATTGTAGTCCTGGAAAGAGAGAAAGTCAACAGAGCCGCCGGGAGACGGGCGGCGGAGGGGGATGCGCCGTGACGGGGAAACTGTTTGCCTACTGCTTTGCCAGCGTGCTGCTGGCGTCTGTCTGCAAGGGGATGGTGGGCTTCGGGGACCCGCTGATCTCCGGGCCGCTGCTGTCCATGGCGCTGCCCAACCGGGTCATCACCCCCGGCCTGAGCCCGGTGTCCCTGGCGCTGAACTGCAAGATGGTCTGGCAGAACCGCCGCTCTTTCTCCTGGAAGCTGGTGTATCCCGTCTGCGCCTTCGTGGCGCTGGGCGTCGTGCCGGGGACGCTGCTGCTGCGGTACGGCTCGCCCGCCGTTTTGAAGCTGGGGCTGGGGGTGGTCATCATCCTCTCCGGCCTGGAGATGCTGACCCGGGACAAGGCGAAGAAGCGGAAGCCCAATCCGGTGGTCCGGAGCGTGGTCTGCTTCCTCTCCGGGCTGACGGCGGGGCTGTTCGGCATCAACCTGCTGGTGCTGGCGTACCTTCATCGGGTTTCGGAGAACCGGGAGGGCTTCCGGAGCAACCTCTGCTTTGTGTTCCTGCTGGAAAACCTCTTCCGCTGCGGGGTCTACCTCTGGAACGGCATGTACACGCGGGAGAGCCTTCTGCTGACCCTGGCGGCGCTGCCCGGCGCGTTTCTGGGCATTGCCGTCGGCGCGCAGCTGGACCGGCGGGTCGGCGACCGTCTGGCGGACCGGCTGGTGGTGTTCGTGTTCATCGCCGGGGGCGTCAGCACGGTGGTGAAGGCGGCGCTGGAATTGTGGTGATAAAACGGGAAATGTCCCAATCGAAGATTTTATGTAGGGGCGGCTATCAGCTGCCTGTGCCTCCGCGGCCGCCAGGGTCGAAGGGGAAACGGGCGGTTGGTAACCGCCCCTGCATTTGCGGTCCTATCGATAGGACGCCCGAATACGGACCGGCTGCTGATAACCCTTTGGGACGGCGTTTGGTTTAAGATTCCCACAGAGCGGGTATGCTCTCGTGGGAGGCGGTTATCGATGCAGTTTCGCTATTTTGACCCGGCGGGACGCCAGCTCACGCCGGAACAGCTCCGGTCCATGGGCGTGCGGACCCCGGCCATGAACCACGTTTTCGCCACCGTGGCGGAGCGGGTGGAAAAGACTGGGAATCCGGGCGGGGCGGTTGCAAACAGGCCGGCGCAATGATAGAATAGGCTTGCGGCGGAGGGACCGTCCCTCCGCCCGGACAGGGCTTGTCAACGGGGAGCGCCCGGCGGCGGAAGCCGCCGGGGCGTTCCGGTTTTTCGGGCCTTTGGAACCTGTGAACGGGAGGACCCATGAGCAGATCGACCATGCAAAAACCGCTGGAGGCCCCCGGCGGCTGCACCCTGGCCCTGTACCGCCGGGTGTCCACGGACAAGCAGGCGGACGAGGGCTATTCTCTGGACGTCCAGAAGGAGAAGCTGGAGGCTTACGCCAAGACCTTTTCCAACGTCCGGGAGGTCCGGGACTACCTGGACGACGGCTATTCCGGCAGCAGCCTGGACCGGCCGGGGATGAAGCGCCTGATCGCGGACATCGAGGCGGGGCAGATCACCCACGTGATCGTGGTGAAGCTGGACCGGCTCAGCCGCAGCCAGAAGGACACGCTGCACCTCATCGAGGACGTGATGCTCCCGGCGAACGTGGCGTTTATCTCCATTCTGGAGAGCTTCAACACGGACACGGCCTTTGGCCGGGCGATGGTGGGCATTCTGTCCGTCTTCGCCCAGCTGGAGCGGGAGAATATTTTTGAACGCACCCGGGGCGGCATGCAGAAGCGGGTGGAGAAGGGCTATTGGCCCGGCGGCGGGCGGACGCCCTTCGGCTATGACTACGACCCCGCCCAAGGCATCCTGGTGCCCAACGGGGAGGCGGAGACCGTCCGCCACATCTACGACCGCTATCTGGCCGGGGCGTCCATGCAGGCCATTGCGGACAGCCTGGACCTGAAATACGAGCGGGTGGTGTACAACATCCTCACCCGGAAGGCCAACGCGGGATACATCGTCTACAAGGGGGAGGAGTACCGGGGGCTCCACCAGCCCATCGTCTCCCTGGACACCTACGACCGGGCCATGGCCCTGCTGGCGGACCGCTCGGCGGCGCGGCTGGTGACGAAGACGGGCCACCTCCTCACGGGCCTGTGCCGCTGCGGCGTCTGCGGGTCCAAGATGCGCTATCTGAAATGGGGCAGGGCGGGGTATAAGCTGGTGTGCTACTCCCAGCAGCGGAGCAAGCCCTACCTGGTCCGGGACCCCAACTGCGACGGGCCGTCTCCCTTCGCCGAGGATGTGGAGGAGGGCGTGGTGCAGGCGCTGTTCGCGGTGACGAGGGAAAAACTGGCAGACGCCCGGAAGGCACTGGAGTCCGGCAGCGCGGCGGAGCTGCTCCTGGAGCGGCGGAAGAAGGCGGAGGCCAAGCTCCGCCGCCTCTACGGGCTCTACGGCGACGGCGGGGACGAGTATCTGCTGGAGGCCATCCGGGAGGCCCGGGAGGAGATCGGCCGGGTGAACGCCGCCATGGCGGAGGAGGAGGCCAGGGGCGCGAAGTCCCAGGCCGCCCTCAGCGCCTGCCAGAGGCTGGAGGGCATCCGGGACGCGTGGCCCTACATGTCCGTCCAGGAGCGGCGGGTGGTGCTGGCGTCGGTGGTGGAGAGCGTGACGATTTCCGCCGATTATACCGACATCCGGCTGAAATTCGGCCTTTCAGGGTCACAATAAACTGATTTCAACTTCGGATAGCAGTGCCGATGATTATTGGAGAGATACGGCGCTACCTCCGGGACAACAGCGCCATCCGGGTCTCCCGCAGCATGCGGGACACGGCGTACCGGGTCCTCCAGGTCCGGGAGCGGCTGATCTCCGAGACCCAGCGGGAGCCCACGGTGGAGCAGATCGCCAAGGAGCTGGACATCCCGCGGGAGGATGTGGTCTTTGCCATGGACGCCATCGTGGACCCGGTGTCCCTCTATGAGCCGGTGTATTCCGACGGTGGGGACGCTCTGTGCGTCATGGACCAGGTCCGGGATACCCAGAACACCGACGAGAACTGGACGGACCGCATCGCCCTGAAGGACGCGCTGAAGCGCCTGGACGACCGGGAGCGGCGGATCTTGTCCCTCCGGTTCTACGAGGGGAAGACCCAGATGGAGGTCTCCGCCGAGGTGGGCATTTCCCAGGCCCAGGTCTCCCGGCTGGAGAAGGGGGCTATCAATACGATTAAGAAGAACATTTAGTGTGGGCGGCAGTTTTGGAATTTTTGGGAAATGGATGCTGCCGTGTCCGGTGGAAAAATTTCCGGCAGTTCACGCTCCGGTTTAACGATAGGCTTTTGGGAGAGGTCCGCTTCGGCGGGCCTTTTTCCATAGGGAATGTCCCAACCGGAGATTTCATGTAGGGGCGGTTCCTTTTCCATGGTTTCCCTTGTATTTCCTGCCGGAAGCTGGTATAATAGCCGCAAAGCGGCCATAACGGAAGAGCATTGGCCGCCGGAAGGGGAGGACCATGGGCTTTCACGATCTCGTTCGTTCCATTGACTGGGCGTTTCTGGAGGACACCCTGACCCGCCTGGCGGCGGTCCTGCTCTGCCTGACGGTCCACGAGACCTGCCACGGGCTGGCGGCTTACGCCCTGGGGGACCCCACCGCCAGGGACCAGCACCGCCTGAGCCTGAACCCCCTCCGCCACATTGACTGGCTGGGATTGGCCATGATGCTGGCGGCGGGCTTCGGCTGGGCGAAACCGGTGCCGGTGGACCCCCGCTATTTCCGCAGGCCCAAGCAGGGCATGGCGGCCACCGCCCTGGCGGGGCCGGTGTCCAACTTCGCGCTGGCCTTTGCGGCGGTGTTTTTCAGCTGGGCGATCTACCGGAACGTGTCCGCCCCCGGCCCCGGCTGGGCGCTGCTGTTCGACTTCCTGCTCTATGTCCTGGCGCCCCTGTCCATCGGCCTGGGCCTGTTCAACCTGCTGCCCATCCCGCCTCTGGACGGAGCCAAGGTCCTGGGGGCCTTCCTGCCGGACCGGCTGTATTTCGGCCTGATGCGCTATGAGCGCTATGGGATGCTGCTCCTGCTGGCCCTGTCCTATCTGGGCGTCACCGGGGGCTTTATCAGCGGGGCCATCATGGGGGTCTATCGGTTTTTCTTTCAGCTGTTCTATTGAACGGCGCATATATCAGCGTCATCCCAAACCCGCCCGGAGCGGTTCCGGGGCGGTAGGAGGTATTCTTGGAAAGTCCCGTATTCAAGCTGGAGAAAGTGGTCCACGACCGCTCGGAGGAGCTGCAGGACTTCGAGGGGCCCTTGGACCTGATTCTGTTTCTGCTGAGCAAAAACAAGATGGAGATTCAGGACATCTCCATTTCCCTGATCTGCGACCAATACCTCAGCTGGCTGGACCGGCGGCAGCAGCTGGACCTGGAAGTGGCCAGCGAGTTCGCGGCCATGGCCTCCCATTTGGTCTATCTGAAGACCCGGATGCTCCTCTCCATCGAGGACGAGGAGGCCAAAAGCGAGATGGAGGCCCTGATTCAATCCCTGGAGGAGCGCCGCCGGGGCGAGAGCTACGCCTACGTCAAGGCCATGGCGGAGAAGCTGGCCCCCCTGGCGGAGTTCGGCCGGTCCATCTGCGTCCGGGGCCCCGAGAACCTGGACAGGGGCAGGCCGGTGGAGTACGACCACCATCCCAGGGACCTGCTCCGGGCCATGGCGGAGCTGCAGAGCCGGGCGGAGCGGAAGCTGCCGCCCCCCCGGGCGGCCTTCCAGGACATCGCCCGGCACGAGCCCTACCCCGTGGAGCGCAAGGCCCTGGATATCCTGGAGCGGCTGAAGGAGCTGGGCACGGCCTATTTCCGCCAGCTCTTCCGGGGGAGCCGCAGCCGCAGCGAGATCGTGGCCACCTTCCTGGCGGTGCTGGAGCTGTGCCGGGCCCACGTGCTGCATCTGACCGGCACGGAGGCGGAGTGCACCGTCCGCCAGATCGGAGAGCTGCCGGAGGACCTTTCGTCCTTGTCGGAGTGAGGGATCGAAGCCGCAGCAAGACCGGCCCGAGTGGTCGGAATCGTCCGGCGGCTGAGTTTGCGCAGTCAAGGAGAGACTATGGAGAGAAAAGAGATCGAGTCCGCCGTCGAGGCGATTCTGTTCGCCTCCGGCGAGCCGGTGCAGATCAAGCGCCTCTGCACGGCGCTGGAGCTGGCCCGCCCGGCGGTGGAGCGGGCCTTGCAGGACCTGCGGGATTTTTACGCCTACGACCGCCGGGGCATCCGGCTGGTCCAGATGGACGACAGCTGGCAGCTGTGCTCCGCCCCGGAGTTCGGGAACGCCGTCCGCCAGGCGCTGGAGGTCCGCAAGCCCGCCAAGCTGAGCCAGCCCGCCCTGGAGGCCCTGACCATCATCGCCTATTACCAGCCCACCACCCGGGCTTACGTGGACCAGATTCGCGGGGTGGACAGCGCCTACACCATGAGCCTGCTGCTGAACCGGGAGCTGATCGAGGAGTGCGGGCGCTTGCAGGTGCCGGGGCGGCCCCGGCTGTACCGGACCACGAAGCAGTTCCTGCGGGCCTTCCACCTGAACAGCCTGGAGGACCTGCCGGAGCTGACGGAACCGGCGGAGGCGCTGGAGCTGGAGGACGAGGTCCAGATGCGCCTGGGGGAGCACGGCGAGATCGTCGCCGCCCAGGCGGAGGAGGAGGAACCGGAGTAACGAGAGAGGAGGGGGCCTATGCTCTGGCTTTGGATTCTGCTGGCGGTCTGCCTGCTGATCGCCCTGCTGTGCTGGACGAAGGTGGGCGTTTGGGCGGCTTACGACGGCCAGACGCTCCGCCTGGACGCGCGGGTAGGGCTGCTGCGCCTGCACATCCTGCCGCCGAAGGCCAAAAAGCCCCAGGCGGAGAAGCCGAAAAAGAAGAAAAAGCCCCAAAAACCCAAGCCCGAAGGAGCGGAGGAGGAGCCAAAACGCAAGCTCTCCTTCACCCTGGAGGACGGGAAGGACGCCCTCCGCACCCTGCTCCCGCCCCTGAAGCGGGCGCTGAGCCGGACCTGGCGGGGCATTCAGGTCAAACCGCTGCACGTCTCCCTGACCCTGGGGGGCCAGGAGGACCCCGCCTCCTCGGCGGAGCTCTGCGGAAAGCTGCTGGCCGCCGTGTGGGGCGGGATGCCGGTGCTGGAGCGGCTGCTGGATATTCGGGACCCTCAGATTCACATCGGCGTGGATTTCGGTTCCCCCGCCCCGGCGGTGGAGGGCGAGGCGGGCGTCACCCTCCGAATCGGGACGCTGCTGGCCATGGGCTTCGGCGCGGCGGTTCCGGGGCTGCGGTGGTTCCTGCGCTGGCGGAAGCGCTGCAAGCGGGCCGAGCAGGAGAAGGCGGAAGCGCCCCAGGAATCCGCCGCTTGAGACAGGCGTACATGAATTTGACGATATATAAGAAAGGAAGCGCAAGATGGACAATCTGGAGAAAAAGAGCGGCGTCAGCGAGCTGATGCGTTCCACCATGGACAAAATCCACGAGATGGTGGACACCAACGCCATTGTGGGCCAGCCCATCAACACCCCCGACGGCGTGACCCTGATTCCCATTTCCAAGGTGAGCTTCGGCGTCGGCAGCGGCGGCGGGGACTACGGCAAGGCCCAGCCCCACCAGTTCGGCGGAGGCGGCGGCGCGGGGGTGAAGATCGACCCCGTGGCCTTCCTGGTCATCAAGGACGGTGTGACACGGGTCCTGCCGGTGGCGGTGCCGCCGGTCTCCGCAGTGGACCGCATCGTGGACATGGTGCCGGATCTGGTGGACAAGGCGGAGCGGTTCCTGGAAAAGCGCCAGGCAGAGAAGGCGGAAGAGGCGCTGTAACGGAAAAATGGTTTTTTCAGCGGGCCAAAATACTTTTTTGGCCCGCTGGGCATACTATCATCACTGTTGACCAAGTTGAGGTGATGACGTTTGCCAAAACGATTTCTCCGGGGGGCCGGGGCGCTGCTGCTGGCCGCGTGCCTCCTGTGCGGCCGGGCGGGGGCGGTGGATACGTCGGCCACCGCCGCGATTTTGATGGACGTGGACAGCGGCCGGGTGCTCTATGAGCGGAACGCCGGCGCCCGGATGCTGATCGCCAGCACCACCAAGCTGCTGACGGCCCTGGTGGCCATCCGGGACGGGAACCTGGCGGACACGGTGAAGGTGAGCCGGGAGGCGGCTTATACCGAGGGCTCCTCCATGTACCTGAAAGAGGGGGAGGAGCTGACGCTGGAGACCCTGCTTTACGGCCTGCTCCTCTGCTCGGGGAACGACGCCGCCGTGGCGGTGGCGGAGCACGTGGGCGGCAGCGTGGAGGGCTTTGTGGAGCGGATGAACGACACCGCCCTGGCCCTGGGCATGGAGCATTCCTCCTTCGCCAACCCCAACGGCCTGGACCATGAGGACCACTATTCCACCGCCAGGGACATGGCCCTGCTGGCGCGGGCCGCGGTGGAGAATGAGACGCTGCTGCGCATTGCCTCCACCCGCACGGTGAGCATCGGCGGGCGGACCATGACCAACCACAACAAGCTGCTGGGCTATCTGGACGGCTGCGTGGGTCTGAAGACCGGCTACACCCGCGCGGCGGGCCGGACGCTGGTCAGCTGCGCGGAGCGGAACGGGCAGCGGCTGGTGGCGGTGACCCTCCAGGACGGCAACGACTGGGCGGACCACCAGAGCCTTTACGAGTACGGCTATGCCGCGTATCCCGCCCGCCGGGCGGCCCAGCTGGGCCATGCGCTGTCCCAGGCGGCGGTGAAGGGCGGGATGCGGGACACGGTGTCCCTCATCGCGGCGGACAGCTTCGCCTGGCCCCTGGCCCAGGGGGAGGCGCTGGAGACGGATATCCGCCTGGACCGGGAGCTGGCCGCTCCCCTGCGGGCGGGGGCCCAGGTGGGACAGGCCGTGTTCACGCTGAACGGGCGGGAGGTGGGCCGGGTGGCCCTGCTCTGCGGCGAGACGGTGCCGCTCCAGGCGGAGTCCGCCATGAAGACGCTGCGGAGCTTCCGGTAGGGCGGCGTCCGGCGGGCCGTCCTATTTTTCGAAGGCGATTTCGTGATATGCAGAAGCTGGGGCCGCCGGGGGCGGCCCTTCCGTTCTTTGCGACGCAGGAGGGAGTTCTATGGAAGAACGTTTGCAGAAGCTCCTCTCCGCCGCCGGGGTCTGCTCCCGGCGGACGGCGGAGGGGTACATACAGGCGGGCCGGGTGACGGTCAACGGCATCCCCGCCGCCCTGGGGGACAAGGCCGACCCGGACCGGGACGACGTCCGCCTGGACGGCAGGCCCCTGGCCCCCAGGGGCGGGACGGTGTGCCTCCTGCTGAACAAGCCCAGGGGCTACGTGACCACCCTCTCCGACGAGAAGGGCCGGAAGACGGTGGCGGACCTGGTGCGGGACTGCGGCGTCCGGGTCTACCCGGTGGGGCGGCTGGACCTGGACTCCGAGGGGCTGCTGCTGATGACCAACGACGGCGATCTGGCCCAGCGGCTGACCCATCCGGGCCGGGAGGCGGAGAAGACCTATCGCGTCTGGGTCCGGGGGCCGGTGGAGGGCGCGGCGGAGCGCCTGGGCCGGTTGACGGACCTGGAGGGGGAGGCCATCCGGCCCGCCAGGGTGGAGCTTTTGAGCCGGGGACCGGAAAAGGCCCGGCTGGCCGTCACCATCCACGAGGGGAAGAATCGCCAGGTCCGCCGGATGTGCGCCGCCTGCGGCCTGACGGTGGAGCGCCTCCGCCGGGTGCGGGAGCACACCCTGGAGCTGGGGACCCTGCCCCCGGGAAAATGGCGGCGGCTGAGCGCGGAAGAAATCGAAGCCCTGAAAAGATAATAGAAGAGAAGATAGGTGGTAAACCTCGCAGGAAAAAATATCTCATATCTCCTATCTCAGCTCTGGGGTTTCATTAACAAAAAATTTATATACGGTATATCTTGCATAGTTATAAAGGATATGGTATACTGATTCCCGCTAAGCGGCGGTGCAGTATTCTAGTCAGATCTGCCGTTTCCTAGGGAGGGCCTAAAAATCCTCTGAA
>CAQVQZ010000041.1 GCA_948902155.1 uncultured Oscillibacter sp. | reverse complement strand
TGGTGGATCTGAACCGGGAGAACATCCGGGGCTTCGACGTGCGGGAGTTCTATGTGAAGCTGGCGGCGGATTTGAAGCGCCGGGGATATTGAGGCCTTCGTTCCCCCGGTTCCCTGGGGAGGTATTTTATGGAAGAAGCCGGTTTTGCCTCCAGGTGCAAATGGCTTTTTGCCGCGGCGGCAGTGCTGGCCTGCGGGGCCGCCTTGTATCTGCTGTTCGTTTTTTCCGGCGTTCCGTTTATTGCGAAGTGGAGAACCCTCTACATCGAAACCGCCATGGGCACCATGACGCACCAATGGCTGGCAACGGCCTTCCTGCCGGAATCCGTAATTCAGGATGTGATGCAGGACGTGGACGCGCGGTTTGCGGAAAACATGGTTGAGGCCAGCGGCCTTGCAAAAGCGGGCCCGGACGCGTATCCGGAAGAGGCGGGCGGAACGCCGGAGGAACGGGCCCGCCGCCGCTTTGCCGCCCTGTTTCCCGAGATCGACCCGGCCACCCTGCCGCAGTCCGTCTCGTGGAACGACCTGTCCGCGCTGCAGGCGGACCATTTAAGCGGGGTGTACACAACGGCGGGGGATGCGGTATGGGCCATCGACGTGCCGAACAAGCTGTTTATCTGCACCGTAACCGGGGACGGATACCAGGGCAAGCTGGCGGTCGTCAAGGACAGTGCGCAGGTCTTCCTGGCCCGGAACGCCCTGTCTTCCCGGGGACAGACGGTGACGGAGCTCTGCGAGGCCAACGGCGCGGTCCTCGGCGTGAACGCCAGCGGATTTCAGGACCCTGAGGGCAGGGGAAACGGCAGCAAGCCCATGGGATTTGTCCTTTCAAACGGGGAGTACTCCGGAAGGGCCCTGAAGGGGCGGTATCAGATCGCCGGATTCGACCGGGAGGACAATTTCAGGGCGGGGTACGGTCTGGAGGTCGGCGAGCTGCGGGACGCCGTGCAGTTTTACCCCATTCTTGTGCTCAACGGCGAAAAGCACATCGACGGCTCCTTCGGCATGGGGATTCAGCCCCGCACGGTGATCGGGCAGACGGCGGACAAAACGGCGCTGCTGTTGGTAATCGACGGCCGCCGGGTGGGCCACAGCCTGGGGACCACCGTTTCGGAATGCGCGGACATCCTGCTGCGGTACGGGTGCTGGACCGCGATGAACATGGACGGCGGGTCCAGCTCCTCTATGACCTACCGCGGGGAGATGATTACAAGGACCAGCAGCTCCATGGAGCAGGGCCGCTATCTGCCGGACGCCTGGGTCGTCAGGAGCCTGGAGGAGGATCGTCTTCACAGTTGAAACGAAGCAGATGCTTTTTTAACCGATGGCCCTTTGGTCCGGCGCAAAGCGCCCTTGCGGTTCCGATGCAGTCCGGCACAGGAAGCCGCCTGTGCGGCCTCCGGGCATTTCAGCCCCAAAGCAGCCGGGCCCCCGGAAATCCATGGGATTCCCGGGGATCCGCCTGGCGAAACCATGGTTTTTCCAAGCGGCTTACGCGTTCGGAGCTTTCCCAAGGTTCCGAACGCGAAGGATCGAAATAGCGCGGGAAACCCCTCCCGGATTTCCCGCACACACCCTTCCTTCCCGCCAAATTCGATTTCAGCGCTTTGGGACAGCCTAAGCCCCGGGAATCCGTAGGATTCCCGGGGCTTTACTTCTATCTATAGCAATCCTCAGAAATAATGGAAGCAAAGGAAGCGGATACAGGCGGTACAAAACAAGGATGACGACGCAGGCGGGCTGGCGCCCGTCAAGGAGGAAGACGCAGGTATGTGCCGCCTGTATCCGTCGAACTGCTGTCAGTATTTTTGAGGATTGCTATAATATCCGCCTGTCCGCTGCCGGGGAAGCCGGTATCCGTTTCCAGAAGCCGGTCCACATCCATCTGCAAGGCCGCCAGCCGGACCCCGGGCTTCACCCGTTCGCCGTGAAAATCGCTCCCCCCGGTGACATGGAGCCGGTACGTCTCCGCCAGGCGCAGGTAAAAGGCCTCCTGCTCCGGCGTGTGCGTGGGATACCGGCACTCCAGGGCGTCCAGGCCCCATGCCGCCAGCCTCCCCACCAGCTCCTCCAGCGCCCGGGGGTCCAGGCCGATCTGGCAGGGATGCGCCAGGGAGGTCTTGCCGCCCCCGGCCTTGACGGCTTCCAAGCAGGTCCGGGCGTCCGCCTTGAAGCGCCGGACCTCCCGCCGGAACTCCCCGGTGTCCAGATACCGCCGGAACGCGTCCGGAACGCTGTCCGCGTATCCCCGGCGAACCAGGACCTGGGCGACGTGGGGCCGGGCGATCGGGGTTCCTCCGGCCGTTTCCTCCACCTCCTCCAGCGTCAGCTCCAGGCCCTTCTGCCGGAGGAAGTCAATCATGCGCTGGGCCCGCCGGTCCCGTCCGTCCTTCAGCTTCCGGCACAGCGGAGCCAGGGCGGCGGGGGCAAAGCCGTAGCCCAGAATATGGAGGTGGTCGTATTCCGCCGCTCCCAGTTCGATCCCCGGAAGGACCCGGACCCCCAGCGCCTCCCCGGCCCGGAGGGCTTCCTCCAGGCCGTCCAGGGTGTCGTGGTCCGTCAGCGCCAGCACCTCAATGCCCCGCTCCCTGGCCAGGCGCACCAGCTCCGCAGGCGCATACTGCCCGTCGGAGGCCGCGCTGTGGGTGTGAAGATCCGCAATCACAGGTTCAGTCTCCTCTCCATCCGGTCCCGTCCGCGCGCCCCGCCGGGCGGCAAGGCCGGAATCCGTGCTACCCTACAGTATACCACCCGGAGGCGCAAATTCAATATCGGGAACCGCCCGCCGGCAAAAAACGCGTCTCCGGCGGGGAACGGCGCCGGGACGGATGGGGGGGCGCCCGCGCCCCGGCCGGAGCGCCCGTCCAAAGGTCCCGGAGCCCCTTTTTCACAGCTCCCGCATCAGGTGGAAGGTCTGCATCAGCTGCACGGACCCATAGCCCCACTGGTTATTGGGATAGGACATATCCGTCCGCCGGAGGCAGCCCCGGATGAGATACGCCCGGATCTGATAGGTCCCCATGGCCGGGTCGTTCCCCTCCCGGACGCCCCATTGGAGCAGCAGCGCGCAGATTCCCGCCAGCACCGCGGCCGCCGCGCTGGTGCCGCTCATAAGCCCGGGGCCGTGGGGATAGATTCCCCCCACCCCCACGCCGGGGGCCACCAGATCCGGCAGAATCCGCCCGTCCCAGGCCGGCCCCCGGGAGCTCTTGGCATACAGACTCTTCCCGGCGCTGTCATAGGCCCCGCAGCAGATCACCCCCACGGCGGAAGCGGGGCTGGTGACGGTGTAGTCCGGCGTGGCCGCCAGGAACTCCACCGAGGGGGCCACAAAGCCCGTCATGGGAAGCCAGACCTGGTAGCTGCCGTTCAGAAGAATGTCTCCGTGGAGCTGAATGGTCCACACGCCGGGGGTCGCCCCCAGGATCCGGATGATGGACAGCTGCCCCCCGCTGCCCTCCACCGGAAAGTGATACTCAATCTGCACCCTGGCTGCCTCCAGCACCAGCTTCACGTCGGCGGCGGGGGCGGCCCCCGGCCGGGCCGGCACCCGGCCCACCAGCTCCCCGGAGGGAGACCGGACCGACAGCGAGATGCGGTCCGCCACCGTATTCCAAACGGCAATATAGACGTCTCCGGCGTTTTCCCCCACCTTCAGGTCCACCTTTCCCGGCTTCTCCCCGGGCTGAAGGATGCCGCCGGCGTGGTGCCGGGCCTCCGCCTCGTTGCCCGCCGCGGCGCAGAGGCAGACGCCCTTTTGGATGGAAACGCCTCCCAGGTACTCCTCAAAGACACTGTGGCCGTCGTGGCTCCCGGCGTTGGTGCCCAGGCCGATGCAGATGGCCGCGGGGCGGCCCAGCTCCCTGGCCTTGCGGAGGATGTACTCCACCCCCAGCATCACGGCGCTGGACTCATAGGCATTCTCCTGGTCCGCCGGGACGCAGTACTTCTCCCGGTAGAAGGGCCGGGCCTTTTTCAGCTTCACGGCGATGATCTCCGCGTCCGGGGCGGCGCCGGTGAAGTCCTCGGTCTGCCGCCCAGCGGCCACGGAGGCCATGAAGGTGCCGTGGCCGTCCTCGTCCCGCTGGGGCACCAGCGCATAGGGGTCCTGGGCGGCCAGGGCCGCGTCGATGTCCGCCTTGCTGTACTCCCGCCCCAGAAGGAAGCCGGAGGGCGGTTCCCCCTCCGCGGTCTGGTCGTAGATGTAGCGAATCTTGCTGGTTCCGTCCGCATAGCGGAAAACCGGCTGGGTGTAGTCGATGCCGGTGTCGATCAGCCCCACCAGCACGCCCCGGCCCTTCAGGTTCAGGTAGGGCTGGCCGTGAACCTGGGACACGCCCGACGCCTCCAGGGCGGGGCGGTCCAGCAGGCCCAGGATCACGGGAACGGAGCTGACGAACGCCGCGCCCAGGGCCTCCTCCAGCTTGTGAAAATTTTCCGCCTTCACATAGCCCAGGACGTAGCGCCCGGACAGCGTCTGCCCCACCACCACGTCCGGAGAGGTCCGGGCGTAGTCGAAAAAAGCGTCGGTGGCCCGGGTGACGAAGTCCACCGTATCCGGCGCATGGATGAATTCCAGCGTCTCCGGCGAAAGCTGCATGTTCAAAGCCCCCTTTCCAAATGGCTGACCAGCGCGTTCATCGTCCCGCAGAGGTTCAGCCGCCCGTACCCCCACAGGGGATTGGGATACGCCAGAAAGGGGCTTCGCAAGGCCCCCTTGCAGAGGAACGCCTTCACCCGCTGCCCGTAGAGAAACAGGTCGTTCCCCTGGACGATCCCCCACTCCATCATCAGCGCCGCCGCGCCGGAGACAAAGGGCGCGGCCATGCTGGTGCCGGTGAACGCATCATAGCCGCCCCCCGGCTTGGCGGAGCGGACGGACTCCGCGGGCGCCGTCAGGTCCAGCAGCACCCGCCCGGCGCAGTCCTGGTCCCCCCGGCCCGAGAAGGGGCTGACCGTCTCCGTCTCCGGGCGGAAGCCCCCCACGGAAATCGGGTAGAGGGCCGTGGCGGGAAGGGTGATCGTCAGATCCGGCTCCGGCTGGAGGAAGGCGGTGCGGTCGCTGACCTCCTCGACGGTGGGCAGCCATACGTCAAAGCGCCCGTCCGCCACCCGCTTTCCGAAGCAGCGCAGCTTCCACAGGCCGTCCAGCTCCCCGGCGGGGGCGTCCAGAAGGAACAGCGCCTCCTGGGACGCGCTGTAATGGGTGGGCACGCCGTAAAACATCGTCACCCGGATGGAGCCGAAGCGGAGAAAGCGGGCCCCCTCCGTCAGCGGCCCGGTGGACTGCCCCCCCGGCAGGACCAGCTCAAAGGCCGCCTCGTCGGCAAAGTTCTTCCAGAGGGAGAGATACACCTGTTCCCTCCGGGTGGAAACGGTGAACTCCGCCTCGGTGACGCCGCCTTCCTCCAGCCGCCCCCGGAAGTGGTGGGCCCCGGAGCCCTCGTTCCCGGCGGCGCAGACCACCACGCTCCGGCCCCGCTGGGCGGACTGGTCGATATAGGTTTCGAACAGCGTCTGCCCCTGGTGGGACCCGCAGTTGGTGCCGTAGCTCAGGTTGATCACACAGGGCATCCCCCGCTCCTCCGCCTGATCCAGCAGGAACTTGACCGCCCGCATGATATCCGTGGTCCGGGCGCTGGCCAGCTTCACCGCGGCGATGGACGCCTCCGGGGCCGCGCCGCTCCGCCCGGCGGCGACGGCGGCGACGGCGGTGCCGTGCCCGGCCTGGTCCGAGGACGGGGCAAGCCCCGCGGCGATCTCCTCCCTTGTGTAGACCGCGCCGTGGAGGAAGCCCCTGGGGGGCGTCCCCTGCCCCGTCATATCCCAAAGGGCCATGATGCGGCTGGTCCCGTCCTCCCCCAGGAATTCCGGGTGGGTCAGGTCCAGGCCGGAATCCACAAAGCCGATCAAAACCCCCCGCCCCGTCAGCCCCAGCCCGCTCTCCCGCTGGACCGGCAGGATGCAGGCCGCCTCCAGGCTCCGGTCCATCAGGCCGCTGAGGCGGCGGGCGGGCTCGTAGCAGGTCACCTGCCGGTGTTCCAGCAGGCGCTCCGGATTTTGATTCTCCAGCTCCATGATGGCAAACTGGGCGTCCAGCAGCTCCGTGGGGTAACCCAGAGAGAGGATGTCTCCCGTATACTTGATAATGTATTCCATACAGCCCTCCTGTGCCGGTGTTCGCGGGCGGGTTCCCCGGCGCCTCCCCCCGCATAGGATAGTATACGGAAAGGAGGAGCGTCCTTATGAATCCAAACTACCTGGACAAAGGCAATCTGCAGATATTCGTCACGGAGGGCGAAAGCCCCGCGCCCGTCTCCAACGCCAGGGTCCGCGTCACGGACCCGTCCAACGGGAAAACCCTGGAGGAAACCGTCACCGATTCCTCCGGGCAGACCCCGTTTTTCGAGCTGCCCGCCCCGCCCATGGAATGGTCCGTGGCGGAGGGAGATTCGGACCGGAGGCCCTACGCCGTCTATAACGTCACCGTCTCCGCCGAGGGCTTCCAAACGCTTCACATCGGGGGAGTGGAGCTGCTGCCCATGGGGCGGTCCATTCAGCGGGCGGCGCTTCCGGGCGCCACAAGCGGCGGCTTCAACGTGCGCAATGTGCTGGTCCCGCCCCACGCCCTCTGGGGGGAGCCCTCCTCCCGCCCCCCGGAAGAGGAGATCAAGCCCCTGCCGGAACCGGAGGGACTGGTGGTCCTGCCGGAGCCGGTAATCCCGGAATTCGTGGTCGTGCACGACGGGCGCCCGGAGGACGCCTCCACCCCCAACCACTGGGTCCGCTTCAAGGACTACATCAAAAACGTGGCGTGCAGCGAGATCTACTCCACCTGGCAGACCGAGGCCATCAAGGCCAATGTCCTGGCGATTCTCTCCTTCACCCTGAACCGGGTTTATACGGAGTGGTACCGGGGGAAGGGCTATGACTTTACCGTTACCAGCTCCACCGCCTTTGACCAGTCCTATTCCCACGGGCGGACCATCTTTGAGGAAATCGGGGTGGTGGTGGACGATCTTTTCACCACCTACGTCACGAAAGAGGGCATCGCCCAGCCCCTGTTCACCCAGTACTGCGACGGCCGCCGGACCCAGTGCGGCGGACTGAGCCAGTGGGGCTCCCAGTCCCTGGCGGAGCAGGGCTGGAACGCGGTCAGCATCCTGAAAAAGTACTATGGCTCGGAAATCTACTTAAAAAGCGCGGAGAAGGTGGAGGGCGTCCCCCTCTCCTACGGCGGCGAGGTCCTCTCCCCCGGCAGCGAGGGAGAGGCGGTGCGGACCGTCCAGGAACAGCTGAACCGCATCGCCCGGAACTTCCCCGCCATCCCCAAGCTTCCGGCGGACGGGATTTACGGCTCCGCCACCCAGGCGGCGGTGACGGAATTTCAAAAAATCTTCCACCTGCCCCAGACCGGCAGCGTGGACTTCGCCACGTGGTATGAGATTTCCAACGTATTCGTGGCGGTGGCGGAGCTGGCCTGACCGCTCTGCGGCGCTCCCCCTCCGGCCGTCAGCCCCAAAGGCTGCCCGGCGGGCCGAGGCGGCGGACGGCGGGATATGGCGGTCTTCAGCGCTGCCTCCCCAGGCGGCGGGCCCGCAATTTTAAAAAGCACGCAAACACACGGAGCAGGTGTGTTTGCGTGCTTTTTCTGCACAGCTGTAAGAAGCGGCGCCAATCGCCGCGGCACACATCCTGGCGGGAAATTTTCCCGCCAATCCACGTACTGCGGTTATTGGTACAGCTTCTGAAATTCCCGGGTAAGATATCACCTGAAGAAGTCAAAGGGAGGCTTGGTCATGATTTCAAATACATACGGCTATATCCGGGTCAGCACCCGGGATCAGAACGAGGACCGGCAGCTCATCGCCATGCGGGAGCTGGCCGTTCCGGAAGAGAACATCTTCACCGACAAACAGTCCGGCAAGGACTTCAACCGCCCCCAGTACAAGCGGCTGGTTCGAAAGCTCAGGCCGGACGATCTGCTCTACATCAAGAGCATCGACCGGCTGGGACGCAATTATGAGGAGATCCAGAATCAGTGGCGGGCCCTCACCAAGGAGAAAAAAATTGACATTGTGGTGCTGGACATGCCCCTCCTGGACACCCGCCGGGGCAAGGACCTGATGGGGACCTTCCTCAGCGACATCGTGCTCCAAGTGCTGTCCTTCGTGGCGGAGAACGAGCGCACCAGCATCCGCCGGCGGCAGGCGGAGGGCATCGCGGCGGCAAAGGCCCGGGGCGTCCGGTTCGGCAGGCCCCCCAGGCCGCTGCCGGAGAACTACCACAGCGCCTACCAGCGGTGGAAGGCCGGGACGATCACCGGCACGGCGGCGGCAAAGGAGTGCGGGATGCCGCTGTCCACCTTCCGTTACCGGGCGGAGATTTATGAAAAGGCCATGTTCTTGTAAGGGGGCGTTTTTACAAAAAAGTCTACTTTTCTGCAAGATACTTTCTGCTTTTCAGCATAAAACAGAATAACACAGGAATCCCCGCTTTTCAATACCTCCGGGAAAAAATTTCAAAAAGGGCGCCCGCTGCAAAAAAGTAGAGGTTTCTGCAGCGCCGGAGGACGCCCATGACCAAAAGAATCCACGCGCTTCTGACCGCGCATGCGGAGCAGCTGGCCTATCTCGTTGTGGGCGGTATGACGACGCTTGTCAACTACGCGGTCTATGTCCTGCTGACCGCGATCGCCGGTCTTTACTATATCGCCGGCAACGGAATTGCCTGGGTGGCGGCGGTGGCCTTCTCCTATCTCGCCAGCGGCAGGTGGGTGTACCGCTCCACCGGCCGCCGGGGCTGGAGGGAGGCCGGCGAGTTTGCCCTGTCCAGGCTGTTTTCCCTGGGCCTGGAGACGGCGCTGCTCCTGGTGCTGGTAAAGCTGCTGGCCGTGAACCAGCTGGCCGCCAAGCTGCTGGCGGCGGTGGTGGTGGTCGTCGTCAATTACTGGACCGGACTGCTGGTATTCAAACGAAAAAAGGGGGGCGCAGACCATGCTTTCCGTCGTGATTCCGGCTTATAACGAAGAGGCCCTCATTGCCTCCGCCTCCGACCGGATTGGAAGCGTGCTGCAGGCAGCGGGCATCCCCTGCGAGCTGGTTTTTGTGGACGACGGCTCCGTTGACCGCACCTGGGAGGAGATCGGCAAGGCCGCGCAGGCGGCGCCGAACGTGCGGGGAATCAGCTTTTCCCGCAACTTTGGCAAGGAGGCCGCCATCTTCGCCGGACTGGAGGCCGCCGCGGGGGACTGCTGCGCGGTCATCGACTGCGATCTCCAGCACCCGCCGGAGAAGCTGCCGGAGATGTACGCCCTCTGGCAGCAGGGCTGGGAGGTCGTCAACGGCGTGAAGGCCGACCGGGGCAGGGAAAGCGGCGCCCACAGCTTTGCCGCCAGGTGCTTTTATAAAATTATGAGCGGAGCCGTGGGGCTGGACATGTCCCGGGCCTCCGACTTCAAGCTGATGGACCGGCGGGTGGTGGACACGCTGCTGGCGCTCTCCGAGCGCAGGACCTTCTTCCGCGCTCTGGCGGCCTGGGTGGGCTTCCGCACCGCGGAGGTGGAATTCCGCGTGGCGGAGCGGACCGCGGGCCGCACCCACTGGCCCGCGGCGGCGCTGGTCCGCTACGCCGTCTCCAACATTGCCGCCTACTCCTCCGCGCCCATGCAGGCCGTCACCGTCCTGGGAGTGCTGACGCTGCTGCTGTCCCTGGTCCTGGGCGTGCAGACGCTGGCAAAATGGGCCCGGGGCGGGGCGGCGGACGGTTTCACCACGGTGATCATCCTCCTGCTGCTGATCGGCAGCATCCTCATGATCAGCCTGGGAATCATCGGCTATTACATTGCGCAGATTTTCATTGAAGTGAAGGCCCGCCCCCGGTATCTTGTGGCCAGGGTGTGCGGCCGGGAAGGGGGCGGCGCACAGTGAACGCCGGACATCCAACGCTGAAACCGCCGGAGGCGCTTATAAAGGAGCTGTGGAGCCGCGTCCCCGGGGAAATCCGGCTGACGTTTTTTGCGTCGGCGCTCCTGGGCCTTGCGGTGCATTGTTACATGTTCGTCAACAAGCTGCCGAACCATGACGACATCCTGTATCTCTTCTCCATGGATTACGGCACGGCCTCCGGCCGCTGGCTGCTTCCGGCGCTTTCGCCGCTGGACGGCCCGTTCAGCACGCCCTGGCTGATCGGCCTGCTCTCCGTCCTGTTTCTGGCGGGAACCGTGTGCTTCACCGTGTCCCTGTTTCGAATCCGCCGCCCGCTGGCTTGCGTGGCGACGGCGGCGGTCATGGTCTCCTTCCCCTCGGTGACCGGGACCTTCGCGTATATGTTTACGGCCGGCCCGTACTTTTTCAGTTTGATGCTGGCGGCGCTGGGCGCCTATCTGGCGGTGCGCTCCCGGTGGGGAACGCTCTCCGGAGCCGTGGTGATCGCCCTCTCCATGGGAATTTACCAAAGCTATTTCGAGGTGTCGGCGGTTTTGATGGTGGGGACTTTGCTGCTGGAAACGCTGGACGGGGACCGTTCCTTCCGGGAGCTGTTCCGCCGGGGCCTCCGGCTGCTGGGGACTCTGGCGGCGGCCATGGCCCTCTATCTGCTGGCCGTGCACATCACAACCCGGCGGGTTCCCCTGGTGGATTACATGGGGCTCTCCAGCATGGGACGCCTCTCCCTGGAAGAGCTCCCCCAGCTGATCGCCCAGAGCTACCGGAAATACGCCTCCGTCTTTTTTCAGAATCAATACCTGTTTCACTTCGGCTTTCTGCCCTACGCGTTCCTCCTGACCGCCCTGTGCTGCGCGGCGCTGGGGCTGCTGGCCGTCCGGAAGCGGCGGCTGGGCCCGGCCCGGGCGGCGCTGGCCCTGGGGCTGGCAGTCCTGTACCCGCTGGCGGGAAACCTGATTTACCTCATGGCGCCAAAGGGCGAGGTCCACATACTGATGGTTTACGGGCTCGTCTTTATCCTCGTCGCGCCCATCGCCCTGGCGGAGTACGCGGACCTCGGCTTGGAGGCGGACTCCCCCCGGGCGGTTCCGACGGCGGCAAGGTGGATCGTCCTTGTGACCATGATCCTGACCGCCTTCTCCTATGCGGTAACCGCCAACTCCGCGTATCTGAAGATGGACCTCAGCCTGCGGCAGTGCACGGCCTACTCCATCCGCCTGCTGGACAAAATTGAGTCCTGCGAGGGCTACCGCCAGGGGATGCCGGTGGTCCTGCTGGGCAGCAAGACGCGAGAGGCCGCCCTCTCCCCCACGCCGGAGTTGGACGGCGTCCGGATCAACGGCGTTTTCGACTTCGCCAGGCTGCGCACGTCCTACACCTACGGCCTGTTCCTCCAATACTACCTGGGCTTCACAGGGGAGGTCTGCCTGGAGGGCAGCGAAAGGGCCCTGGCCATGGCGGAGCTTGATCCGGTCCGGGCTATGCCCCTGTATCCGGAGGCGGGCAGCGTCCGGGTGGTGGAGGGCGCGGTGGTCGTCAAGCTGAACGAGCGGCCCTAACGTCTGTCCTATCGTCAGCACAGTTGAAAAGAGTCCAAAGGATTCTTTTCCATACGGCGCTGTTTTACAGCGCCGTAAGCCGCGTGAGCGGCTCACGGTGCTTGCCTTCATAGGAAACGCACAGGCGCTTTGCGCCCCGGCGGGCCTATGGCCCGCCGGTTGAAAAGAAGGGTATGCTTCTTTTCAACTGCGTTGACTATAAAAGCCCCAAAACTCCGTCCCAGGCCGTCTTTTCCCCAAGCGGCGCGCCGCCGGTCCCGCCATGCCGCGCGCCCGCTTCCCCCAAAAACAGCCCCCGCCTTTCGAAGCTGTTTCGAAAAGCGGGGGCTGTTCAATGGCTCAGGCCTCCTGATAGAGCTCCAGGATGGCCCCGTCCTTCCAGACGAAGGCCAGCCGGTCGCCTCTGTCGTTGGCGGGCATGGGCCCGCAGATGACGCTGTCGGCGTCGGCCACGTATTTCTCCAGGTCGTCCACCTTATAGGCCACATGGGGGTGGCGGTGGATCTCCTCCGGGAAGGGGGTGCCCTCCTCAAATTTCAGGTACTCGATTTTATAGTCGTAGTCGTCCACATTGCTGACCCAGAATTTGGCCCCCTCGTTATACGTCATGTTGGGCTTGCGGTTGGTGACGGGGATTCCGATGTGCATGTATTCGGCAGACATGGCGCTTCCTCCTATTTTTGATGTTTGATCTCCTGGTAGACCTCATAGGCCTGCTGGGGCGTATAGCCCTCGTGGACCACCTTGCCGATGGCCTGGGCCATGCCGGCGGGGCAGTCGGACTGGAAGATGTTCCGCCCCATGTCCACGCCGTGGGCGCCCTCCTGAATGGCCTTGTAGGCCATGTCCAGGGCCTCCGGCTCCGGCAGCTTCTTGCCCCCGGCGATGACGATGGGCGCCGGGCAGGCGGCGGCCACCCGTTCAAAGCCCTCGCAGTAATAGCTTTTGACGATGTTGGCCCCGTTCTCCGCCAGAACCCGCGTAGCCAGCAGGAAGAACTTCTCCGTCCGCTCCATCTCCTTGCCCACGGCCACCACCCCCAGGGTGGGCACGCCGTACCGGGCCCCGGCGTCGGCGGTGCGGCAGAGAAGCTCCAGGGAGCGGCTCTCGCCGGGGGAGCCGATGAAGGTCTGCACCGCCACGCAGTCCGCGTTCATCCGCAGGGCGTTCTCCATATCGCTGGCAAGGCCGCCTCCGTTGGACATGTCGTCATACAGGACGGTGGAATCGTAGGTCACCCGGAGGCAGCGCCCCACCTGGGCGGCGGGGGAAACGCAGGAGCGGAAAACACCCCGGGTCCCCATCAGCACATCCACATGGGGAATCAGCGGCGGGATCACCAGATCGATCCGCTCCAGCCCGGCGGTGGGGCCCATGATGTAGCCGTGGTCGAAGGCCAGCATGACGGTGTTTCCCGACTTGGGGTTGAACATCCGGGCCAGCCGGGCCTTCATGCCCCAGTCGCAGTGGGCCGCGCCCTTGACATAGAAGCCCTCCTGAACGGCGGGAACATCCAGGTGGTAATCGTGAGCCGCCTTGTTTCCAATGTTGTCCGCCATGCCTTACTCCTTGCTGTAGGCGGGGGTGTGGCAGGGAGTGTTCCACAGGCGGATAAACTCGTCGTCCCACTTGGCGATGTTCATCTGGAAGCCCGCGGCCTCCTGCACGGTGAGGATTTCGCCCACCATGCTGGCCACCACCTCCACGTCCATGGCCTTCAGGTACTCCACCGTGTCCTTGA
>CAQVQZ010000040.1 GCA_948902155.1 uncultured Oscillibacter sp. | reverse complement strand
TGAAATAGCGCAGGAAACCCTTCCTGGGTTTCCCGCGCACACCCTTCCTTCCCGTTCAATCAGATTTCAGCTTTTTTTTGACAGTCTGAGCCGGACGCCCAACGGCGTCCGGCTCTCCGCTTTACATTCTCTTCTCAAAGACGCGGAAGCTTATTCTTCCTCATCCTCGCCGCCGTCCAATCCTTCCAGATCGAACTCCAGCTTTTCCCCGCAGTTGGGGCAGATCACCTGGCCGTCCTCCAGCACGGACTCATCGAAATAGATGGTCTCCTCGCAGGTGGGGCAGGTCGTGGCATAGCAGTCCTCGTCCTCTCCCAGGTCGTCCAGCTCATATTCGTCTTCTTCGTCGTCCTCCTCGTCGTCGCCGAAGAGCAGGTCCTCCACGTCCTCGAGATCATCGCTGACGGCGTCCAGGCCGTCGCCCAGTTCCTCCTGGGCCTCCTGCATATCCATCAGCTCCAGGGCAATGTCTTCCAGCACGTCAATGATGGCGGCCAGAAGCTTGCCCTCCTTCTTCCCGGTGTCCAGCTCCATGCCTTCCGCCAGACCCTTCAAATACGCAACCTTCTCCGTGATTTCCATAGTCAAAAACCTCCTTTATAGTAGATTGACCCAAATTATCGTCAGAAGAAATTCCGCTTTGCTCCATTCCTTCCTTCTCTTCCCACAAAAACCAATTTGCCGGGTTTTCGCGGGGGAGCTCTGTAAAGAGTATCTGAAAAATGATGGTATTCCATACCAATTTCACATCGTTCAGCGCGCCCACATCTTAGCTCCCTTGAAAAGGGAGCTGGCACCGCCGAAGGCGGTGACTGAGGGTTTCCTTCTTTAAGATTTGCGCCGCAGTGCCTGCTGAAGGGGAATCCAAAGGGGGGATGAAATCCCCCCTTTGCTATGTTTATTCCTTGCAGCGCCCCAGATACTCGCCCGTCCGGGTGTCGACCTGAATCTTCTCGCCCTCGTTGATGAACAGGGGCACCTGAATCACCGCGCCGGTCTCCAGGGTGGCCTTCTTGGTGACGTTGGTAGCGGTGTCGCCCTTCACGCCGGGCTCGGTCTCCGTGACTTCCAGGTCCATGAAGTTGGGGACTTCCACGGTGAACACGCTGCCCTTGTAGCTCACCAGCTTGCAGACAGTGTTCTCCTTCATGAACTTGAACGCCTCGCCCAGAACGTCCCGGTTCAGGGGGGACATGTCGTAGGTCTCGGGGTCCATGAAGTAATAGAGGTCGCCGTCGTTGTAGCTGTACTCGGCGTCCTTGCGCTCCACGCTGGCCTGCTCGAACTTGGCGGTGGGGTTGAAGGACTCCTCGCGGATGGCCCCGGTGATGACGTTCTTATACTTGGTGCGCACAAAGGCCGCGCCCTTGCCGGGCTTGACGTGCTGGAAGTCCACCACCAGCATGGGCTTGCCTTCCATTTCAAAGATCATACCCTTCCGGAACTCACCGGCAGAAATTGTTGGCATAACAAAATCCTCCTCACAAATCTTTATCCGAGAAAACGACCCGAAGGAGGGCATTTTCTCTCTTTCACAGTATCTCGATTATAGCCGTAGTTATTTTATCCCATGTCGCGCCGCATTGCAAGTATTTTTCCACAATTGGGCCGATTCAACCCAAAATATTTTGCTCCCGCCGCCTGCAGGCGGCCTTAAAGGGCCTTTGCAGGGCGTGCAGAACCTTCTGCCACAGCGTCACGGCCCCGCCCAGAGGCTCCACCATCAGCGCCAGCACCCCGGCCCGGTTCGCCGCCAGCATGTCCGTCAGCAGCTTGTCCCCCAGCATGGCCGTCTGCTCCCGCGACGCCCCGGCCCGGGCCATCGCGGCCTCCAGCCCCCGCGTGGAGGGCTTCCCGGCGTGCCCCTGATAGGGTATCCCCAAATCGGCGCAGAACTCCGTCACCCGGCTTCCGGAGCGGTTGTTGGACACGATCATCACCTGCACCCCCGCGCCCCGCATCTCCTGAATCCACCGCCGCAGCGCATTATCCGGCCTCCGCACGGACTTGGGAGCCAGGGTAAAATCCAGATCGCTGAGGAGCAGCGTCACCCCCGCCCTCCGGAGCAGCTCCGGCGTGACCTCCCGGTAGCTCCCAAACAACTTCTTTGGCACCAGGGAAACAGGCATAGCTGCGGACCTCCCCACATAAACTCAATTGCTATCATATTCAGTATACCAGTTTTCCGAAACCAGCGCAAGGGGGAGAGGGATTTGCAAATCTACCTGGCCGCGACGCCGGAGGCGTCCCAGGAGGCCCAAAACCACTGCCGCAACCTGGCCCACGTGGCCTACCGCGTCGGCTCCGGCTCGTCGCTCCTGCGGCGGAGCCTGCTGCTGCAAACCAAGGGCGGCCTGCTGTCCGTCAGCGACCATGACGCACCGTTCATCGACAGCCCGGAGTCCCTCCGGGACGCGGTCCTGCGGGAGTGCGGGCGGCGGAACTACACCGGCATCCTCCTGGACTTTGAGGAAGCCCCCCGCCGGGACCGGACGGCCTTCGTCTCCGTCCTGGCCCCCGCTCTGTCCGCCGCCCGGCGGGCGCTGTACCTGCCCGAGGCTTACGCCAGCGCCGCCCCCGGCGCTACGGTCCTGCTGTGTACCGCCGTCTCCGGCGGCACGTTCTCCCAGTACCTCCAGGACGCCGCCGCCCGCTCCGGCGGAGCCGGGAATCTGGCCCTGGACATCCAGCGCCTCCGGATGGACTTCCGCCTCCCCGCCCGCACCGGGGAGGGGACCCCCCTCACCGGCGAGGCCCTGGCGGCGCTGATGGAGCGGGAGTCTCCCGCCGTCTTCTTTTCCCAGGACCTCTGCGCCCGCTATTTCACCTACACCCGGGACGGCGAAGCCCACTTCGTCCTCTTCGACGACGCGGACACCCTGAACCAAAAGCTCCGCCTGGGGGCCGGGATGGGCTTTGCTGCGGCCTTTTTCATGTGGCCGGAGGTCCAGGACATCGCCCCGAAGCTCTTCGCCCCCTGGCGGGGCGGAAAGCGCTGAACATAGATAAAAACCACCGGAATACGGTGGTTTTTAATCTTTTTTCTTATCTCCCGGTAATCCCGGAAATCAGCTCCAGCAGCCGCTCTACATCCAGCGGCTTGGCCAGATGGGCGTTCATGCCGCTCTCGGCGGACTGCTTGCGGTCCTCGTCAAAGGTATTCGCCGACAGCGCCACGATGGGAATCCGCGCCAGCTCCGGGTTCTCCAGGGCCCGGATGGCCCTTGCGGCGGAGTGCCCGTCCATCACCGGCATCCGCAGGTCCATCAAGATCAAGGCGTAATACCCCGGCTGGGATGCCTTCACCTTCTCCACGGCCTCCGCGCCGTCCTCAGCAGTTTCCGCCAGGAACCCCGCTTCTTCCAGCAAATCCACGGCAATCTCCCGGTTCAGCTCGTTGTCCTCCACCACCAGCACCCGGACCACGCCGCTGTGGGCCTCCACCTGCCGGACCGCCGCCTCCTCCTGCAATTGCAGATTCAGCGACGCCGTGAAGAGGACTCCCCCTTCCCGGAACTCCGCCTCGATTGCGCCGCCCATCAGCTCGATCAGATGCTTCACGATGGACAGGCCCATATCCGCTCCCTCCGCGTCGGAGGCGGCGGTGATCTCCTGGCGGTCGAAGGGCGTGAAAATACCGGCGTTCAGGCCGTCCTCCAGCCCTTGGCAGTCCGCCAGGAAGTGATAGGACCCATAGCCCCTGGTGGCGCTCCGCTCCCGGAGGGACAGGACGGCCTTCCCCTCGGCGGCAGTACACTTGATCGCCCCCAAAGCCAGGCGCACCAAGGCTTGCCGGAGCTTCGGCCGGTCGCAGCGGACCCGCGGGTGCTCCAGCTCCTCCACGTCCAGCAGCAGGGACACCCCCTTCTCCAGGGCGTGGGGGCTGACCTCATCCCAGACCTCTTTCCCCAGCTCCGGCAGGCTGCATGCCACATCCTCGATCTGCACCTGTCCGGACTCCAGCCAGCTCAATTCCAGCACGTCGTTCATCAGCCGGAGAAGCTTTGCGCTGGAATCGCTGATGCGTTCCAGGTCCTGCTTCAGCCGCTCCGGGTCGTTCAGGTGCCGCTGAGCCAGGACCGTGAAGCCCATAATTGCGTTCATCGGCGTGCGCATGTCGTGGGACATGTTGGACAGGAACGTATTCCGGGCCTCCCCCGCCAGCTTCGCCTGGCGCAGGGCGTCCTCCAGCATCGCCGTCCGGGCCCGCTCCCGGCGGACCTCCTCGTCCATGGTCCGGCAGCCGAACATGATCTGCGTCGCGCCGTTTTTGGGGCTGACGTTGGCGATCAGCGCCTGGACAAATTCCGGCTCCCCTTCCCGGAGAACCCGGTAATCAATGTGATAGGAATTCACAGCCTCCAGCATATCCCGGATGTGAGCCGGGTTCAGGCCCTCCAAAAAGCCCTTCCGGTCCGCCGGGTGGACCCATTTTTTCGCGTACTCGTCCGCAAACCCCTTGAAGGGCCGCACCTGCAGGTCCCGGCCAAACTGGAAGCTCTCCCGGTTGCTGACCCGGTAGGGCTGGATGACGTCCTCCACCAGGTCCGCGTGAAACACGACCTCATAGTCTGCGCTCAGGCCCTCGATCAGCTCCAGGCGGCGGACAAGCTCGTCGTTCATCTGGTCCAGAAACTGGGCGTTCAGCTCGGCCTGTTCCTGCAGCTCCCGCTCTTTTTCCAGCTTCTCCTCCAGAATCGCCTCCCGCTCCGCCAAGCGGCGGCGGCGGCGGTCTGTCGCGTCCGCCAGGAAGACGTAAAACACCCCGCCGGTCTCTTCCGACTCCAGATAATGGCCGAAATCCTCCACCCAGCAGACCGCGCCGTCCTTGCGGATAATCCGGTATTCCACGTAGTCCAGATCGTAGCGGCTGGCCATGAGCTGCTCCACGATGCTCTGCTCCACGGCGGCCAGGTCGTCGGGGTGGACCATGCCCTGGAACGTGCCGCCGGTCAGGGCCCGGAACTCCTCCTCCGTCCGGCAGCCGAAGGTATGAAAAAGGGCCCGGTTGGCGTAGATTACCTGTCCGTTGTCGCTGCGGTAGATGAAAAAGCCGCCGGGCATCTCGTCCGTGAAGCGCTTGATCTGCTGGGCGGTAAGGCCCTCGCGGCCCTTGATGCCCTCGGACGAGAGGAGGTATTCAATAAAACCGTGGCTGTCAAACATGGCGGCGCTCCCCCTCTCGGTCAGTGTTGATGAGGGCATTATATCACATGTCTGCGCGTTTGTCACCACTGATTTCCAGGAACTATGAAGTCGATCACCTCTTTGAAAGGGTCCTTCTAGCCTCGGCAACTGCAAAAACGCGGGCGGCGGATGGCCGTCCCTGCGTAATATCTCCGATGAGGACATCTCTTGTTCGGGGCGGGGCATTGACGGGAAGTGGGATATCGGGTATAGTATGAATTGAAATTTGTCGTTTTGGCCCGGCCTTTTGGCCGGGTATCAGAACGCCGCCCGGACGCGCCGGGCGGGAAGGAGGACGCCATGCCGGCTTATCTGCTCTCCGCCGCCTGCAAGGATTACCTTTGGGGCGGACACCGCCGCCTCCGGGAGGACTTCGGCGTACATACCCCCCTGGACCCCGTGGCGGAAGCCTGGGTCCTCTCCTGCCATCCCGACGGCCCCTCGCTGCTGGCCGACGGCCCCTGGGCGGGCCGGACTCTGCGGTCCTGGCTGGACGAGGCCGGGCCGGAGGCCCTGGGAGAGAACTGCCGCCGCTTCCACGACTTCCCCCTGCTCATCAAGCTCATCGACGCGGAGCGGGACCTGTCCATCCAGGTCCACCCCTCCGATGCCTACGCCCTGGCCCACGAGGGGCAGTATGGCAAGACGGAGATGTGGGTGGCTCTGGAGGCGGAGCCCCACGCGTTTTTGTACTACGGCTTTGAGCGGGAGGTCACCCGGAAGGAATACGCCGCCGCCATCGCGGACGGCACCCTGACGAAGCTGCTCCACCGGGTGCCGGTGAAGCAGGGCGACGTGCTGTTCATCCCCTCGGGGACCCTCCACGCCATCGGCGCGGGGCTGGTCATCGCAGAGATCCAGCAGAACTCCAATGTGACCTACCGGGTGTTTGACTACGGACGGGTAGGGGCGGATGGCCATCCCCGGCCCCTGCACGTGGAAAAGGCCCTGGAAGTGACGGACCTCGCGCCCACAGTCCCGCCGAAATTCAGCCCCCACTTGGGGCGGTGCCCGTACTTCAATGTGGACGGGCACAGGGGAGACTTCCAGTCCTATTGTGGCCGGGAGTCCTTCCACGCCCTGCTGGTGACGGAGGGACGGGGAGTCCTGACCTGCGATGGCGAAAGCCGGGAGGTCCGGCAGGGACAGTGCTTCTTTGTCCCGGCGGGCAGCGGGGAGTATCAGGTCCGGGGGGACTGCGGGGTGCTGGTGGTCACAGTTCCGTGATAAAGAGATAGGAGTGAGAAGATAGGAGATATTTTTGGGACTGCATGAACGATTGGAATTTGATCTCTGTCTGAAAACGGGTGTAGAAGGGGGTTAGCCGTAAGGCTATGCTATGAAGTTCAGCGCAAAAGAAAAAGGCCCCTTTGGAAAGGGGCTCCCGGCAAAGCCGGGTGGGGATTGTCCGCAGGGAATTCCTTCTATTGCAAAGCTGGCAATAGAAGGGTGCCCTGTGGATTTTTTTGTTGCGGGGTCCAAAAGGAGGACAAGACAATGGTGCGGTGGACCCATGGCATTGGGCTATCAGCCTCCCGTTCCCCTTCAACCACTCAGGTTGAGGGGACAGGCGGTTGATAACCGCCTCTGCATTCGCGTTTCTATCGGTAGACTGCCCGGATATGGATCGTCTACCGATGGTTTTCCCTCCTAATATGCACCGCTTACCCCGCCCAGACCACCGCTTGCGTTCCGTCCCCTTGCCAAACGAAGCACCATTCTGTATGCTCAAGGTACGGACGAAAAGGAGGGCTGCCTGTGAAAGTGACGGTAGAAGAGCTGCCGGGACTGTGCCATACGGAAGTGATCATCCGCTGTCCCCGTCTGGACGCCCAGGCGTCCCGGCTGGTGGAGCTTCTGCGCTTGTCCGACGCCCGCCTCACCGGGGAGAGGGACGGCGAGACCTGCATCCTGGACGGAGCGGATGTGCTCTATATCGACACCGTGGACGGTAGCACGTTCCTTTACACCGCCGGGGGCGTCTATGAGACCCGCTTCCGGCTCTATGAGCTGGAGGACCAGCTTGCCGGACGGGACTTCCTTCGGGTAAGCAAATCGGCGATCGTGAATTTCGCCCAGGTGCGCTCTCTGCGCCCCGACTTCGGCGGGCGGCTGCGGCTCACCATGGCCAACGGAGAGATCGTCGTGGTCAGCCGCCGCTACGCTCCCGCCATCAAGGCAAAATTAGGACTGTGACAGGAGGGTGCCCTATGAAGAAGTTTTTCCGAGCGGTCATCGCCGTCAAAGAAACCGTGTCCCTGAACTACACTGCCGCCATGTGCGTCTACCTGCTGTTCCTGGCCCTGTTCCGTCAGAGGACGGCCCCGCTGCCTATCCTGCTCTCGCTTCTGCTGGCCAGCGCGGCGGCGGGGACCATGCAGGTGGTGGCCTTTACCGACCTGTTCATCAAAAAGCTGGCCTACGGCTGGCGCATGGCGGTGTTCGCCGTTCCCTTCGGCGGGATGCTGGCGAGCCTGGCGGCGGGATTCGGCTGGCTCCCCGCGAAAAGCGCGGGCGCGTGGGCGCTGTTTTGGGGGATATTCCTGGTGATTTTCCTGGGGATCACGGCGGGCATCGAAGTCTATTACCGCCTGTCCGGTAAGAAGTACAACGACCGCCTGGACTGGTACCGGCGGAACCGGAGGGAAGAATAGGAAAAGAGCGGGACTGGCCGTCCCGCTCTTTTTGCCTCTTTTCGCTCTTCACTCCGCTTTCAGATAGTTCATCAGCATTTTCGCCGTCTGGGCGCGGGTGGCGGGGGTTTGGGGAGATAGGAGATCATCGCTTTTGCCGCTCATCACGCCGGTTTCCACCGCCCAGCGGAGGGCTTCCTGGGCGTGGGCGGAAATCTCGCCCGCGTCGGCGAAACGCAGCTCCTTCTCCGTGGCGGCGGGGCTCCCGGCATAGCGCCAGAGCATCACCGCCAGCTGTTCACGGGTGATGGGGTTGCCCGGGCCGTAGAGGCCGCTGCGGTAGCCGCTTACGACGCCTTGCTCCGCCGCCCAAGCCACCGCCGGGGCGCACCACGCCTCCGGGGCCACGTCGGGGAAGACGGCGGAGGCCGTCACGGCGGGACGGCCCGCCTGGTTATACAAGATTTGCGCGAACTGGGCGCGGGTGAGGGCTTTGTCCGGCTGGAAACGGCCGTCTTTATAGCCGTCCATCAGGCCGTTTTCCAGGGCGAAATCCACCGCTTCGTGATACCACGCGGCGGTCAGGTCCGTGAAGCGCCGGGACGGGCAGGACGCGCCGCCGTCACAGGGCTTCTTCTCCTCCGGCTGGGGGGCGAAAGCCGCCGTCACCGTCACCGCCCGGCTGGGCATGGTGAAAGCGTATTTGCCGCCGTCCCTGGCCGTCAGCGTGAGGGCCTTGCCCTGGCTGTCCGTGACCGTCAGGGACTCCAGGATATAGCCGCCGTCCGGATGCGGGGTCAGGGTCACCGTGCTCCCGGCGGAGGCGCGGGTGTGGCTGGGAGCGACGCTGCCGTGGTCCGCGTTCTTTACCGTGACGGTGTAGGTCGCGGCGTAACCGCCGCCGCCGGAGGAAGAACCGCCGCTGTGGCTGGGACGAGAGGGCGGCGTCTCCGGCTCCGGCTCCGTCCAGCCGATGGAGATCGGAGACAGGCCCGTCACCGTCACTTGCAGGCCCGCCGCCGTGTTCTTCACCTGGTCGGGGCCAAAGACTTCCGTATCGCCGGGGGTCTTGCCGAAATCCGGCGTGGTGAACATATGCACCACCGTGAAGCGGTACGCGCGGTCCGTCCCCGCCGGGTAGGGCAGGGTTACCGTCAGGCCGTTTGCGGGGAAATTGTCCTTCGTGGCCTTGGTCCAGGTCTTGCCGCCGTCCAGGCTCACCAGCAGGGTCACGTCATACGCCGCCGTGTTCCTGGACGGAACGCCCGTCTGCGTTACCACGCTCTGCATCAGCCGGACGATCTTCTCCGGCGTGTTCAGGTGCTCCAGCTCCCGCAGGGCCGGGGGGACCTCCGTGATGCCGTCTTTGATCTCCACCTTCATCTCCGGGGTTTCCGGCGGGTCGGGCTGGTCCGGGGGGTCCGGCTGGTCCGGAGGATCGGGCTGGTCGGGCGGGTCCGGCTGATCGGGAGGATCGGGCTGATCAGGCGGGTCCGGCTGGTCGGGCGGATCGGGCTGGTCCGGCGGGTCCGGGTTGTCGGGCTTCGGGTCCACCGGAGGCGGGGACGGGTTCCTGACCGTCAGCGTCCCCGGCACATAGGTGATGGTGTAATCGTCGCTGGCTTCCGCTCCGGAGACGGTGATGGCGTACTCCCCCGCCGCAGACGTGTCCCCGGCGCAGGTTACCTCGGGTTCCTTCGCCAGCGCCTCGCCCGCCGCAAGGCCCGTCACCGTATAGGTCAGCTCCGGCATCGCTCCGCCCGTTTCCGCGCGCTGGTCGCGGGCCGTGACGGTGATCTCCGCCGGGAGGATGCGGACTTCCATGCTGTCTTCCGCTTCGGCGTAAACGTCCGGGTCGTTGGGCGTGAATTTCACGGCCAGATTGCCGCTGTCCTGCACATGGACCGGGACCTCGCCCTCCACCGTAAACGTGCCGGGGACCTGTTCGCCGTTCACCCAGGCGGTCATTTTGGCAATCGTCTCCGCGAGGTCCGGCGCTTTGCCGTCGTAGGTGTGTGTAAGAGGGATACAGCGCAGCTCAGGCCGGAATTTGTCCACCACTTCGATGGTCATGAAGACGTCGCAGTCGTAGTTTTTGCCCTCTACCAAAAGATAGAGCTCCTCCCGCGTTCCCGGGGCCGCGTCCGCCCGGATTTGACAGGCCAGCTTCCCCTCCGTCAGCGTCGGGTCCCCGTCCAGAACAGAGGAATCCCCGACGGCATATGACCAGCTCGCCAGGACCGGCCCGTCGTTGGCCAGCTCCTCCGGCAGGTTGAAGCGGGACGCATCCAGCTCCAGCGTCTTGCCCGCCTGGGTCTGGATAACCGCTTCCATCCCACCCAGGTACTTCCGCGTAACCGTCACCTCCACCGGGACGGCCAGCGGTTTGAAATTGTTCGGGTCTTGCGGGGGGTCCGGCGTGAAGACCGCCATGTAGTTCGTATACGTGCCCGCGTCCGGCGTGTCCTCGCTCTCGATTTTCCAGGTTCCCGAGACAAACCATGCGCTGTCCTCGACATTGACAGAAGTCGCGCCATCCACTTCCATCTCAGACAAGGGCGTGCCGTAGCTGTCTTTGGCCCGGAGCTCCTCGGTGGGCGGAACCAGCGCCGCCGGGAGAATCTCGAAGGTTTTCGTAACCTCGCCCGTGTAGTTCCCCTTGCCCGTGATGATGACGGTGGCGGTTCCCGCGTTTACGTTGTTCTCATAACGCACGGTGAAATCCGTGCCTTCCTTCAGGCCCTCAATGGAAACTATGGGCATGTGCTGGTAATCCGTGCCGCCGTAGGTGAAGGGCCCCTCATCCTCCTTCACCAGCTGAATCTTGTCCTCCGGCAGGGGCGCGGGGGTGACGGTGACGGTCGTTGTTAAAAAGAGGTATACGTTCTGGAATTTTGCAGAAAACTGGAGGCGGTGCGAACCAACGTTCAAATTCTGCCAGGTATAGGTGAGGCTGGTGCTGGATATCGGGGCTCCGCTTGTGCCGAACTTCACCCACTTGAGTTCTGTCAGCTCAAGGTCCGTGGTTACCTCCAGGGTCACAGGCTGGCCGTAAGGCACGGAGTGATCCGCCGTGATGGACGCTGTGCCCACGGTCGTGGAATAGCCGCAGTCCGCGCAGGCGGAGGAAACCGTGCAGGACTTCCCGTTCTCGTCCAGGGCTGTGGTGTACGCAAGCGTATGCGCCGCCGTCTTCTCCCGCCCGCAGGCGCAGACGGACTTGTGGGTCCCGTCGTCCACGCTGGTCCAGGTCTCGAAGACGCAGTTCTCCGCCGTCTGAGCGTCGCCGCAGGCGGGGCAGGTCTTGCTGTGGGTTTCCGCGCCCTCCGTCTGGGTGTACTCGTAGATGTGGGTGCAGGGCTTCACGGTGACGGTGCCGTCGAGCGTATGCTGTTTCTCCGCCAGGGCCACGGGCTGGCCGTCCTCCCCGTAGAAGGCATAGCCGTCCGCCAGAAGGCCGGGCAGGTTGGGATTGGGGGTAACAGGATAAATACCTACACTGGTACCATCGTATATACGGCCATAGGTCCCGCCGCTGAGCTGGACGGTCGCGCCATCTGTTTTCAGGCCCGTGGCTCCCACGCCGACGCTCCCGCCGGAGATGGTGACTTTGGTAGGGAAGTCGTCAGAGCCCGTAGCGACTACGGCTATATTGTCGGCACTTTCCAGCGCCAGCGTTCCGCCGGACATGGTAAAGGTCCCGTTGGAGAACACTTTTATGCAACCGAAGTTGGCTCCTGCGTTGGTGCTCCGCACTGTTCCGCCCAAAAAGGTCAGGGTTCCCTGAACAGTAATCACACTTTCATAGCTGCCGGAGAGGGTGAACTCCCCGCAATCCAGGGTGATTACTTTGCCAAACTCCACGACCAGCCTCTCCCCGTCAGGGAGCGTCACGTCCGCCAGCAGCTCCACCGTGGCGGGGGAGAGGGCCCCGGCCTTGTTGGCGGCGGTAAAGGCTTCCTGGATGGTGGGGTGATAGGTGGTCTGGCTGTCTGCCGTGACCGCCGCCGCGGCCTGCTGGGCGTAGCCGCAGGTGCAGGAGCGCCGTCCGTCCGCGCCCCACTCGCCGAAGGCGTGGGCTTCGGTGGTTTGCGTGCCGCAGACCGTGCAGGTCCCGGTGTGGCTTGCGTCGTCGTCGCACGTCCAGGAGCTGTAGTTGTGTTCCCCGGCGGGGAGGACGGTCCCGCAGTAAACGCAGGTGTTTTCCTGGGTGCAGTCCACGATTTGGCCGGGGTGGCCGCAGGTTTCCACGGTGACGGGGCCGGTGACTACCTGCTGATCATTCGTCAGGGCCACGGGCTGGCCGTCCTCCCCGTAGAAGGCATAGCCGCCCGCCAGAAGGCCGCGCAGGTTGGGAGTGGGGGTAAAAGAAGCATTAGAAGTACCATCGTATATACGGCCATAGGTCCCGCCGCTGAGCTGGACGGTCGCGCCATGCATGTTTATCTCCAGGCCCGTGGCTCCCACGCCGATTTTCCCGTCAGTGATGGTGACCTTGCCACCATTGGCGTTTATGGCGTTGAAAGATTTCTTCACCAGTGTAAGCGTTCCGCCGGACATGGTAAAGGTTCCGCCGGAGTACACGTTTATGCAATTGCCCCAGTTTGCTGTGCTGGTGCTCTGCACCGTCCCGCCTGTGAAGTTCAGAGTGCCGTTAACGATGATGACATTGTTGGAGCTGCCGGAGAGGGTGAACTTCCCGCAGTCCAGGGTGATTGTTTTGAGCGGCTCCACGGTCAGCTCCTCCCCGTCGGGGAGCGCCGCGTCCGCCAGCAGCTCCACCGTGGCGGTCCCGGGGTGGACGGAGGAGGTCCCGGCCTTGTTGGCGGCGTCGAAGGCTTCTGTGACGGTGGGGTAAAAGGTTTCGCTGCCGTCCACCCGTGTCAGGGCCTCAAACTGGAGGCCGCAGCCGGTGCAGGCCCCGCCGCTGTCCGGCTTGTGGGGGTCTTCATCGATGGTAAAGCCAGAGATGGCCGTAAGCTTTTGTTCGTAGAATGTCTTCGTTCCGCAGGGGACACGGAAGATGTTTACCGCGATCCCACCAGACCCAAAAGTATACGACGAAATGCCCGTCGACCTGCCCAGGAGGGTAACCTCCGACATTTGCTCACAAGCGGCGAATGCCAGTTGACCAACGCTTTCCACAGTGCTCGGAATGGTCACCTTCGTCAGTTTCCCCATGTAGGAAAACGCATTGTCTCCGATAGAGGTCACGCCCTCCGGGATGGACACCTCCGTCACAGCGGCGAGGCCCGAAAACGCGTATTTTCCAATCCCGGTCACGCCGCTTTCGATTACCAGCTTAGTAATAAGAACAGGAGTTCCGGTGCTCCTCCATGGGCTATCTTGCGCTTTATTGTAACTCGCCGTGGCTCCCGAGCCTGAGACGGTCAGGGTTCCGTCGTCTGCCAGGACGGCGGTTACAGAGTCGCTCCCATCCGGCCCGCAGAGCCAGGGGTCGTCCGCCGTGCCGCTTCCCAGCGCTTCCGCCGCCAGGGCGGGCGGGGGCAGAAGGCTCAGGCACAGGGCCAGGGCGGTGATGATGCTGAAAATACGTCGTTTCATGCAAAGTCCTCCTTTTCCGGACAGAGGGAATCACGGCTTTCCCA
>CAQVQZ010000039.1 GCA_948902155.1 uncultured Oscillibacter sp. | reverse complement strand
CCCAAAAAACCGCATTGATGAAACGCCGGTTATCCTGGGCGATCCCTCCCCATTTCCCCCTCTGTCCAGGCAAATGCGGCTTCAGCAGTGCCCATACTTCGTCACTTATGTCCTGTCGGTGATAGGAAGCTTCCATTTCTTATCCCTCTGCTTTCTTTTTTGTTTGCTCCCATTATATCACTTTTACTCAACTTGTGTAGACACTGTCTAGGTCCTACTATTGATTCGCACTTCAAAAGGGGCCTTTTTATTCTCTCAACGGAATGCCTTGCCCTTGGGCCAATACCATTCCACTTAGAAAACATCCGCTTCCGGCTCAGATAACACGTGACCTTCCGTCTCTTTCCCCTCGTCGTCCCCTTTCTCTTTCAGATCGCTGATAAACGCCTCTTCCGCCTCCGTCTGCCCTTCGATCAAGCACCGCTTAGCGGTGCCGAAGTCCATCCGATTCATCGCAATCAGGGCGGTGGTCACCGCGTTGAACAGGATTTTGTAGTAACGGGGCATTTCGTCATAGTGCAAAGGGTCGTCTTTCATGTTTGATTCCTCCTATATTATGTAATGCCGTTTGTGCTATATAATATAATGCATCAATTTTCCGGAAATTGCAATACTTTATGTAATACAAAATAATTGCAATTTGTATTGCATGAGGTGCAACATGAAGAAGTTCAAAATCCCGAAGCCACCGTCCTCCACAAACAAGTCCGTTCGCTTCCCGAACGAAATGATTGAAGCGGTTGAGCTTGCAATCTGCGGAAAAAACTGCACCTTTTCGGCCTTTGTCATTGAGGCCGTCCGGGTCGCCCTGGAAAACCTGGAGGAAGACGAACCACCCCAGGCATGAACATACCGGGAACGCTGTGCGTTCCCGGTACTCTGTTTTTATCTGATTTTTCGGGCCTCCACATAATAGCGCTTGTCCTCCGCGTGGCCCATGGAGAACGTCTTCCGGGGAAGCACCCCGTCCACCATCACCGTCTTGAACAGCTGCTGCTTCCCCATGGCGGGGAGCTTGAAGCCGATGCTGTCCGGCCGGCGGCCCAGGCGGTCCGTTACCTCGCTGCCGTGGATATAGTCCACCTCGCCGGGGTGGTCCTTCACGTAGGCGTCCAGGAACGCCTGGAGGGTCCCCACCACCAGCTGCACCCGGGGATTCGGCACCGTCAGGAAGCCGCTGCCCCCGGCGTGGGTGTAGGCGATGACATGCCCCTGTCCCCTGCCCTCGTGGGCGGCGGGGTAGTAGGACCGGAACGCCTCCAGGACCTCCTCCGGCTTCACGCCGAAGACCACCCGGTGGATGGGCTCGAACTGGAGGGCGCCGTCGTGGTTGTTCACGACTTCCACCAGGGCGTACCGGGCGGGGAGGTCCGCCCACTCGCTCTGGGGCGTGACCTTTTTCAAATCCTCATAGCACTGCTTGGCGGTGGCCAGGGAGTGGTTGCCGTCGCCCACGGCGAAGAGCAGCGGTGGGGCGTTCTTTACGCCGTATTTCCACGCCTGTTCCTCGGGGGAGCACAGGGCCGCCAGGGCCTCTGCGGTCTCGTCCATCTGGGAGACCGTCAGCCGCCGGCCAGTGATGCTGCCGCCGCCCTGCTGGAGGGGGAAGCGGTAAAGGGGTTCCATCTCGCCGGAGGCGCGGGTCAGGGGCTCGATGACGGTCTTGTTGGGGTCGTCGATCAGCAGCATGACGTGGGGAAGCTCGATGGCCGCGTTCTTCCGGACCCGGACCCGTGGCGGGATGCGGGAGAGAACCGTGCCCTCGGTGGCCCGGATCAGCGCGCCGGAGCCGGGGGTGAAGTCGTACTGTTCCAAGTCCACCATGCCGATGAGGCCATGGCGGGTCCTGCCGTCGGACTGGACCCGCTCGACGTAAAGCAGGCTCTCCGGCAGCTCCCGGAACAGGCCCTCAGACAGATAGCGGTCCATGGCGGCGTTGACGGCGGAAATGCGGGCATCCACGTCCGGGCCGCTCAGCGCCGCCTCGGGGAGAATCATCCGCAGAGTGGAGGGGGCGTCGCCCACGGTTTCTTCCACCGCCTGCCAATACTCCGGCTGGGAGGTAAACTGGTCGCAGGCCACCACCGCCCATTTGGTCATGTCCGTGCCCGGCTTGGGCAGGAGGATGTCGGCGGGATAGAAGCCCAGCTTCTGAAACTTTGGATTCATGTTGTGTCTCCTACTTGTTTTTTCGCGATTCCCGGAAAATCATGACCGCGATGGTCCCCAGGCAAATCAGGAACAGGGGCAGGGCCGGAGCGGCCAGGACCATCAAAGGTCCTTTGAAGATATCCCACAGGGCCCCCCGGAAAAAGGCCAGGTCCATGCCCGGCTTAGAGCGCCGCCTTGATGGCGCTCAGCAGGTCGCCGAACTCCTCGTAGGCGGGAAGCTCAGGGTAGTCCTTCTTGATCTGCTCGGTGCTCTTAAAGAGGAAGCCCGCCTTGCTGGCCTGAATCATGGCCAGGTCGTTGAAGCTGTCTCCGGCGGCAATGGTCTCGTAGCCGATGGACTGGAGGGCCTTGACGGTGGTGAGCTTGGACTTCTCGCAGCGCATCTTGTAGCCGGTGATCTCGCCGCCGGGTCCCACCTCCAAGGTGTTGCAGAAGATGGTGGGCCAGTTCAGCTTTTCCATCAGGGGCTTGGCGAACTGCTCAAAGGTGTCGCTGAGAATCAGCACCTGGGTCAGGGAGCGCAGCTCATCCAGGAAGTCCTTCGCGCCGGGGAGGGGGTCGATCTTGGCGATGGTGGCCTGGATTTCCTTCAGGCCCAGGCCGTGCTCTTTCAGGATGCCCAGGCGGAAGTTCATCAGCTTGTTATAGTCGGGCTCGTCCCGTGTGGTTCGGCGCAGCTCGGGGATGCCACTGGCCTCGGAGAAGGCGATCCAGATTTCGGGGACGAGGACGCCCTCCATGTCTAAGCATACGATGTTCATATGATTTCTCCTTCGTATCCCGATAGTTGGGGAATTGACGCTTGACGCATGGCCAGTATAACAGAGATTCGGGTTCTTGTCACCAAAAATTTATATGTTGCCGGGCGGTTCCATGCCGGGGGCGGGAAAAGGAAAGACTAAACTCAGTCAGGACTGACTGCCGCCTTTGATGTGACGGTCTACGTGGACTATGTGAGGAAATAGAATGCCATGGCTTTCGCCGGTGGCCGTGAATTGTTCAAGGGTGTCGGCGCGTTCAGCTTCGGCGGCGGCAGTATCTGTGGGCAGGCGGCGGGGATCTCCGGCATGATGTTGGAAGACGGTTTCCTCTTGGGTAATACGAATCTCTATGCTTTTACAAACTACCTCTGCTATGCTTACCAAACCGAAACCACCGCAGTGAATACTGCGGTGGTTTTCTTTATTCCTCGCCAACTTTAAAACCGACCCTGCACTCAAAAGGTTCAGTCAATTTTGGAAAATTTTAACGGTTAGCCCCAACAAAAGCTGTTCATACAACAAAATCTATGATATGATGTCCTCAAATACCTGTCAGGCCAGGCGCTTATCCTGTCTCGCGAAAACAGAACTACATGTAAAGAGAGGAATTTCAACCATGTACAACGCCTTTTCCGACCTGATCGACGTCATCAGCAGCTATATGTACAGCTACATCCTGATTATCCTCCTGCTGGCCGTGGGCCTCTTCTTCACCCTGCGGACCAAGTTCGTCCAGCTCCGGATGCTGGGCGAGTCCATCCGCGTGGTGGGCGAGAAGCCTAAGGGAGAGAATTCCATCTCCGCTTTCCAGGCGCTGATGGTCTCCACCGCCAGCCGGGTGGGCACCGGCAACATCGTGGGCGTCGCCACCGCCATCGCCACCGGGGGCTACGGCGCGGTGTTCTGGATGTGGCTCATCGCCCTGGTGGGCGGGGCCTCCGCCTTCGTGGAGAGCACCCTGGCCCAGATCTACAAGAAACGGGACCCGGAGGGCGGCAGCTACGGCGGACCCTCCTACTACATTCAGGCGGCGCTGAAAAGCCGCTGGCTGGGCGTGCTCTTCGCCATCGCCCTGGTGGCTACCTACGCCGGGGGCTTCAACATGCTCTGCTCCTTCAACCTCATCAGCAGCTTCACCAGCTACGGCTTCTATGCCGCCGCCGGGACCGTCGTCCTGGGAGGACGGACGTTCAGCCTGGCCGCAGTTATCGGCGGCGGGCTGCTGGCGCTGCTGGTGGCCTTCTGCGTCTTCGGCGGCGGCAAGCGCATCGTCAAGGTCACCAGCGTGCTGGTGCCGGTGATGGGCGTGCTGTACATCCTCATGGCCATTCTGGTGATGATTTTGAACGCGGGCGCCCTTCCCGCCGTGCTGGGCCGGATTTTCGCGGACGCCTTCGACTTCAAGGCCATCTTCGGCGGCTTTGCCGGGTCGGCGGTGATGCAGGGCGTGAAGCGGGGCCTCTACTCCAACGAAGCGGGCATCGGCTCCGCCCCCAACGCCGCAGCGGCGGCGGACGTGTCCCACCCCGTGAAGCAGGGGCTGGTCCAGATGCTGTCGGTGTTCATCGACACCCTGCTGATCTGCACCGCCACCGCCATGATGACCCTGTGCACCGGCGTGGACATCAAGGGCGGCCTGGAGGGCGCGCCGCTGGTGCAGGCTTCCCTGGCGACGGTGTTCGGAAGCTTCGGGCCTTACTTCATCACCTTTGCCCTGCTGCTTTTCGCCTTCACCACCCTGCTGGGCAACCTCTTCTACTGCGCGGGCTGCATGAACTACATCGCCGGGCGGAAGGTGGGCCGGACCGGGCGGACGGTCTTCAACCTCATCGCCGTGGTCCTGATTTTCGTTGGCGCTCTGCTGGAGGTCAACCTGGTCTGGAACATCGCCGACGTGCTGATGGGCATCATGGCGCTCATCAACCTGCCGGTGATCGTGCTCCTGGCCGGTCCCGCCATGCGGGCCCTGGAGGACTACTGCCGCCAGCGGGACGACGGTCGGGACCCGGTGTTCAAGGCGTCCTCCATCGGCCTGGGCGGACAGACGGATTTCTGGAAGTGACGGCGCGCCGTTTGGAAAAAAGGACTGGGAGAAGGGAAAATCCCCTTCTCTCAGTCCTTTTTTGCCGATGCGGCGGTTTCCATCCACGCCAGGAAGAAGGCCAGGGCAAAGCCCGCAGCGCACAAAAGCCCCGAGAGGACCATCTCTCCCGGCCCCGTATAGCGGGTGGGCACAATGACCAGCGTGGAGGCCAGGACAAAGCCCAGGATGCCGTGAAACGCCACGGCGTAGTGCCGCCGGAAGAACCAGGTCACCAGCCGGGCCAGCAGGGCGATGGTCAGGAACATCCCCGGCAGGGCGGCGGCGAGGACCAGGAAGTCCAGCCGAGCCAGCCCCTCCAGCATGGGCTGGTAGAGGCCCAGGGCCATCATCACCGAGGAGGAGGTCATGCCGGGGATGACGATGCCCATGCCCCACAACACGCCGCAGAAGTTGTACCACCAGAAATTGGGGTCCACCTGCACATGGACCACCCGGCTGACATAGAACAGCCCGGCGAACACCGCCAGGGCGCAGAGGGCCAGGCTGGCCCAGGCGGAGGCGGGGCGGCCCTCCTTCCCCGCTTCCCGGAAGAGGGAGGGAATCGTGCCCACGATGAGGCCGATGAAGAGCCAGGTTGTGGCCGCTACGGAGAAGGTGATGGCGGCGGCGATGCCCTTGGCGAACAGGAGGAACCCGGCGCACCATCCGATTCCCAGGGGAATCAGCATCCGCCAATACCGGGGAACCGCCTTCCGGGGCCGGGTGAGGACCTCCATAAAGGGCCGGTAGATGTCGAACACCACCGCCAGCACGCCGCCGGAGACCCCCGGCAGAATGGCCCCGGCCCCGATCAGAACGCCGCAGAGCAGATACCGGAGCCAGCGGGTCCGCTTATGCCTGTCCACAGGCCGTCCCCTCCCCTCAGAACCTCTCGGAATTTTACGCAGGATATAATACCAGTTTTGCCGGGCGCTTGCAATCTGATTCTGCTTTTTTCGAAAAAAATTGACCTGTTTTGGATGTCGTTTGTGCGCTTCGCTGATATTTGCGGCGGCAGGCGGATTTTTTCTGTTCGTTTTGCCGTTGACAGATGGGGGCCGGACCGTGTAAACTACAAAACACTTCGAACAATTCCATAACCGCAAAGACGATGAAGAGAAGAGTACGCCGGAAGATACGTCAAAGAGAGTCCCGGTTGGTGAAAAGGGGCACGGAAGGACCGGCGGAACATGGTCTCGGAGTTGCACGGCCGACTGCCCCCTGGCATAGGCCGCGACGGGAGCGCCCGTGACAGCGCAGGAGTGTGCTGGCACTCTCAAAGGCCGCCTCCGCGAGGAGGTGCGCGAATCAAGGTGGTACCACGGCGCAAATCTGCGCTCGTCCTTGAAGCTGATTGCTTCAAGGGCTTTTTTGTTTGCCTCCCACCATTTTGGAAAGGAGCTGCTGTTGTGAGCGAGTCCATCATCCAAATTCAGCATCTGTGCAAAGTCTTCGGCGGCGGGGACGCCTCGGTCCACGCCCTGGAGGATATCAATTTCGACATCCGGCAGGGGGAGATTTTCGGCATCATCGGCCTCTCCGGCGCGGGAAAGTCCACCCTGGTCCGGTGCATGAACCTCCTGGAGCGCCCCACCTCCGGCAAGGTCCTGGTGGACGGCAAGGACATGACCGCCCTCTCCGAGCGGGAGCTGCGGCTCCAGCGGCGGAAAATCACCATGATCTTCCAGGGCTTCAACCTGCTGATGCAGCGGACCTGCCTGAAAAACGTCTGCTTCCCCATGGAGATCGCGGGCGTGCCCCGGCGCAAGGCCGAGAAGCGGGCGGCGGAGCTCCTGGAGACCGTGGGCCTGGCGGAGAAAGCCAACGCCTACCCCGCCCAGCTCTCCGGCGGGCAGAAGCAGCGTGTGGCCGTGGCCAGGGCCCTGGCGACGGACCCCAAGGTCCTCCTCTGCGACGAGGCCACCTCCGCCCTGGACCCCACCACCACCGTCTCCATTCTGGAGCTCCTCAAGGACCTGAACGCCAAGCTGGGGGTCACCGTGGTGGTCATCACCCACCAGATGAGCGTCATCGAGGCCATCTGCTCCCGGGTGGCCATTCTGGACGGCGGCGTGGTGGCCGAGCTGGGGCCGGTGCAGGACATCTTCTCCAACCCCTCCACCGACGCGGCCCGGCGGCTGGTGTACCCCGGCGGCGTCAGCATCTCCCAGTACCCCGCCAGCACCCGGGCCATCCGGGTCTCCTTCAACGGCGGCACCGCCTACCAGCCCCTCATCGCCTCCGTGGCCATTGACTGCGGCGTGAAGCTGAACATCCTGGGGGCGGACACCCGGAACGTGGGGGGCAAGGCCCTGGGCACCATGCTGCTGGGCCTGCCGGAGGATGCCAACGAGGCCGCGAAGGCCCTGAATTACATTCGTTCCCAGCCTTACATTACCGTGGAGGAGGTGGAGTACCGTGGCTGAGATTTTTACCCCCGCCTTCTGGGCGGAATACGGCGCCATCCTGGCAAAAGGCGTCTGGGACACCCTCTTGATGACCGGGCTTTCCACGTTTCTCGCCTATCTCATCGGCCTTCCCATGGGCGTGGTCATGATTCTGACCCAGCCCCACGGCATCCGGCCCAACCGGGCCGTCAACGCCGCCCTGGGCTGGATCATCAACGTCGGGCGCTCCCTGCCCTTCATCATTTTGATGATTGCCCTGTTCCCCTTCACCAAGTTCATCGTGGGCACGAAAATCGGCATCCGGGGAGCCGTGGTGCCCCTGGTGGTCTCCGCCGCCCCCTTCATCGCCCGGATGGTGGAAACCGCCCTGAGCGAGGTGGACGCGGGAGTCGTGGAGGCGGCCCAGTCCATGGGGGCCTCCGCCTTCCAGATTGTGTGGAAGGTCTACCTGCCGGAGGCGAAGCCCTCCTTGATTCTGGGGGGGTCCGTGTCCCTCATCGCCATCGTGGGCTACACCGCCATGGCGGGCACCATGGGGGCCGGGGGCCTGGGGGACCTGGCCATCCGTTACGGGCACCAGAGGAACGTGCCCTCGGTCATGTGGATCACGGTGATTTTCCTCATCATTCTGGTGCAGGTGGTTCAGACGGTGTTCAACCGCCTGTCCCGCCGCGTGGACAAACGGCTGGACGCGGCGGCGCGGTCCGATCCCTTCGGGGGCTTCAGCACGCTCCTGTTCCAGTGGAAATCCCGCGCGAAGTAATCCATGCCGTCTGCCGGAGCGGCAGGCGTTTGGAATAGAAAACCGCGTTCCCCTCCCGGAGCTTCCGGTGCGCGCAGAAAGCGCCGGGGGAGGGAAGACGGGGCCGGAGGGACCCTTCGGCATAAGACATCCTGTTAAAATTGGAGGAACCCATCATGAAAAAGAAGATTTTTGCTCTGACCCTGGCGCTGGTGCTGGCGCTGTCTCTGGCCGCCTGCGGCGGCAAGAAGTCCGCCACCTTGAAGGTCGCCGCCTCGCCCACTCCCCACGCCGAGATTCTGAAGCAGTGTGTGGACATCCTGAAGGAGCAGGGCATCGAGCTGGTGGTCAACGAATACTCCGACTACGTGGTGCCCAACACTGCCGTGGAGGACGGGGACGAGGACGCCAACTACTTCCAGCACGTGCCCTATCTGGACGATTTCAACGCCGAGCGTGGCACCCACCTGGTGAGCGTGGCCGGCGTGCACATCGAGCCCATGGGCCTGTACGCGGGCAATTCCGCCTCTCTGGACGCCATCCCCGACGGCGGCAAGGTAGCCGTCCCCAACGACGCCACCAACGAGGGCCGGGCCCTTCTCCTGCTGGAGGCCCAGGGCCTCATCAAGCTGGCGGACAGCACCAAGCTGGACTCCACCCCCAAGGACATCGCCGAGAACCCCAAGAACCTGGAGTTCGTGGAGCTGGCCGCAGAGAACGTCCCCGCCAACCTGGACGAGGTGTCCCTCGCCGCCATCAACTCCAACTACGCCCTGGGCGCTGGCCTGAACCCCGTCACCGATTCCGCCGCCATTGAGGACGCGGATTCCCCCTATGTGAACGTGCTGGTGGTGAAGGAGGGCAATGAGAACAACGAGGCCGTCCAGGCCCTGGTGAAGGCCCTCCAGTCCGACGCCGTCAAGGAGTATATCAACAATACCTACGGCGGCGCCGTCGTCCCCGCCTTCTGAGTTACTTTTTTCGAGAAAAAAGTAACCAAAAAAGCTTTCGCGCGCTCTGTTTGTCCGGCGCTTTACTAAGCCGAAGCGACGGTAACGAAAGACCGCCCGGAGAGGTCCAATGCCTTTCCGGGCGGTTTGCTTTACAAGCCGGTTTTTTCCCGCAGCGTCAGAATCGCGCACATGCACGTCAGCAGGGCCAGCGCCGCCTGACCCCAATAGAGGTTCAGGCTGACGGCGTTCTTGTCCCGCCGCCGGGCCCGCGCCACCGAGGCGAACACGTACACCGACACCCCGCTGAAAATCACGATGATGGCGTCCGCCGCCCACTCCTGGCCCATGACCGTGGCCAGCGTGTAGAGCAGAAAGCCGATGCCGGAGAAGATCGCCCCCATGCTCAGCTGCTTGTCCCCTTCCAGAAAGAACTTGCTTCCGCGTTTCATTTGTATACCCTCCGTTGAATATAGATTTCTATTTACAATTAGTAATCATCGAGCCGCAGCGATTCGGGCCGCATGGTCTCGATGGGATTTTCGATATGACAGCGCTCCCGGACTTCCGGGGGCAGGTTGGGGTAGAAGGTCAAGGCGGCGTACTCCATGGCAGGCGCGCCCCAGAACTCCTGGCTTCCGAGGAAGAAGTCGTAAAACAGCTCAAAGTTCCGGTTTTGGAGGGACAAAGCCAGCTCCTGGATGAACCGCAGCCGCAGGGCATCCTCCGCCGTTACCGGGCCCCGGCTGAGGATGGCCTCCCGCTGGGACTCCAGCACCATCCGCCCCATCTCCGGCGGCAGGCACCGCAGGACGATGTACATGGCCTCGTCCAGAAAGGACCGCAGGGGCTCCCGTTCCAGCGGGTTTTCCAGCGGAAGATGTTCTATGCCGGATTTGTACAGGTGCAGCATCGTCCGCATGAAATAGATAAAAATCTGGTCCAGCTCCCCGCCGCTCCGGCGAAGGAGGAGGTGGTTTCCGCCCGAAAAATCCATCGCTTATCCTTTCTCGTATCCGTTAACCATGACGTCCAAGACCTTCCCGGCCACCGTGCCCGCCACGCTGCTGCCGCCGCCGCCGTTTTCCACCAGCACCACGAAGGCGTAGGGCGCGTCTTCATTCCGGAGGAACCCGGCAAACCAGGCGTGGGGGCTTTTCCCCTCCCCCACCTCGGCGGTGCCGGACTTGGCGCACAGGTCCATGTTGGGGAAGCGGCTTGTGCCATAGGTGGCTTCCACGTTGCCCGCCATCAGCTCCGCCAGGGCGTCCGCCGTTTGCTTGGCAATCAGCGTCCCGGTCCGGCGGGTCCGGTGGGGCAGGGAGGGAATCCCGTTTTTGGTTTTCAGAATCAGGTACGGCTCCGCCGCCTTCCCGCCGTTGGCGACAGCGCCCATGTAGACCATCAGGGCGCAGGGATTCACCAGGTCCTGGTCCTGCCCTACTCCGGCCCAGCCCAGGCGGCCCTCGGTGATGCCGGACCAGCCGAAGGACCCTTTGGCGGAGGGCAGGCCGTCAATCTCATAGCTGGCGGTCAGCCCCGCCTGTTCCGTGTATTTCCGGAGGATGTCCGCCCCCAGCTCCACGGCCAGCTGGGAGAAAGCCACATTGCAGCTGTTGGCAAAGGCGGCGGCAATGTCCTGCTCCCCGTGGACCCCGGAACAGACGATGGTCTCGTCCCCGATCTGCACGGAGCCGGAGCAGGTCCAGGAGCGGCTTTTGAGGTCCGGAATCTGCTCCAGCGCCGCCGCCAGCGTGACGGTCTTGTACACCGAACCGGGCGTGAAAACGGAGGAGAGGAAACGGTTCAAATAGGCCCCTTTGTAGCGGTCGTTCTCCTCCAGACCGGCGGGAACGTTCAGCGGGTCGTAGCTGGGCGCGGACACCATGCAGAGAATCTCGCCGGTCTTGTAGTTGTAGACCGCCACCGCCCCGGACTTACCGTTCAGGGCCTGATACGCCTCATAGTTGTACCGGGCGTCCAGGGTCAGCATCAGCTCCCCGCCCCGGTCCGCGCCAAAGGCTCCGTTGATAAGGTTCCAGCCCGTCATCCGGCCGGCAAAAGCGTTCAGCGCCCCCGCGCCGATGTTGCCCTGAAGGTCCCCCACCGCGTGGAGGGTCGCCTTCCGCACCGTCTCGCTGTCATAGTAGACCCGCTTCCCATCCTTCATAGTGGAAAGCACGTCGCCGTCCCGGTCCGTCACCGTCCCGGCGGCAAGCTGCCCCTGATTGTTGTAAAGATGCCGGTTAAACGCGGCGGAAGCCCAGCTTCCCCCCTGGGTCAGATAACGGAAGAGAAAGAGCACCATCCCCGCCGCCAGCACCAAAGCCAGCAAAAAGCAGACAACTGCCCGATTTTCGATTTTCTTCACAAAATCCCTCCCCCGTCTCCCGTCTTTCGCCCTACGTCTCCCGTCTCCCGTCCCCCGTCTTTCGTCCCTCGTCCCCCCGCAGGGGGTGGGGGTTGCTCAAGGGGGAGCCCGCTCCCCCTTGAAGGAGGCGGAGGAAACGGAACGGAATGGATGTCCGGCGTTAAGCCGGACGGAATGAAGTGCAGTTTTTGACGCCGAAGCTGGAGTTTTTGCGGGTATCGGCAGCTTTCAAAAAGGCCAGCAGCCCCCAGGCGGACATCATGGCGGACCCGCCGTTGGAAACAAAGGGGAACGTCACCCCGGTGAGGGGCAGCAGGTCCACGGAGCCGAATACGTTCAGGCACGTCTGAAACACCAGCAGGGACCCGGCGGCACAGGCGGCCAGGCAGTAAAAGCTGCTCCGCGCCGCCCGGCAGGCCCGGACCGTGAAAAAGGCCAGGGCCACAATGGCCCCCACGGCGAAACAGGCGATCAGCAGCCCCCACTCCTCACAGAGCATCCCGAACACCAGATCAGTGTCCGCCGCCGGGACCCGGTGGAGCCAGCCGCCCCCGGCCCCCATGCCCAGCAGGCCCCCGGAGGCCGCGGCGGACATGGTCCGGGTCTGCTGGTAGCCCTGCCCGGAGGCGTCCGCCCAGGCGTGGCCCCAGGAGGCGAAGCGGCTGAGAATGTAGGGCTTGAACTTCACAATGATTCCCGCCCCGAACACCGCCCCGCCGCAGATGAGGGACAACGTGGCAAAGTCCCCGGAGCGGAGATAGGCCAGGACCAGGAAGGTGACAAAGAAAATCGCCGCCGTGCCGAAATCGCTCATGAGGCCCAGCAGCCCCACGCAGACGCCGGTGAGCACGATGAACAGCGTCAGATTCCGCCGGTGAAACAGCCGCTCCAGGGTGGCGGAACCGGCGAAGATGTAGCAGATCTTGGCGATCTCCGAAGGCTGAAAGGACAGCGGGCCAACGGAAATCCAGTTCACCGCGCCGTATTTGGACTGCCCCAGCAGCAGCGTGACCGCCAGCAAGCCGATGGACAGCGCCGCCATGGCCCAGCGGTTCCGCTGCACCCGGCCCAGGTCCCGGAGAAAGAGCCCCAGGGTCAGGAACAGCAGCAGGCCCAGGATAATTGCCAAGAGCTGCTTATATAGGCTCCCCGGCGCGCTGGAGGCGGTGACGGACAGTGACAGCGTGGAGAGGAAAAAGGCGATGGTCTCCATCTCAAAGCCCACGCAGCGGCTCAGCCGCAGGGCGACGGCATAGAGCCACATGACCGCCGTCAGGCCCAGGAACGCCAGGGGAATGGCGGGGGACGCCGCCTCCCCGGCGGAGATCATCAGCTGCACGCAGGCCAGGAGCTGGAACACCGTCAGCCATAAAAAGGAGGGCCACATAACGGCGGGCCGCTCCGCCCGGCGTTTTTCCTCCAGCTCCTCCCGCTCCGCCACGGTCTGGGGCAGGAAGAGCAGCGGCACGCCCCCCAGCTCGATGCGGTCCCCCAGCTGGAGGCGGGAGGACCCTTCCACCCGCTGGCCGTTGAGCAGGACGCCGCCTTTGGAGTTCAGGTCGTAGAGGGTCCATTCGTCGTCCTCGTTCCGGCAGAGGGCGGCGTGCTGCCGGGAGACGCTGGGGTAGTTCAGGCGCACATCTGCGCTGCGTCCCCGGCCCAGGATGTTCTCCCAGTGGTTGAGGGGGATGGACCCGCCTCCCGGCAGGCTGAGCTGCCCCCAGGTCTCCGGGGTGTGGGGAATCCGGAGCAGGGAGTGGACGGCCCGCCAGAGGATGGCCCCCGCCAGGACGGGAAAGAGGAAGCGCACAAAGCTGGTGTACCACAGCCCCAGGCTGGGGTTGGCTGCCAGCAGTTCCGCGAAGTCCATAAACGCCGCCTCCTTTCGTGGTGGTTCAAACAGGCAGACTGCCGGGTGGCAGAGGGCGTATGTCAGGCTTGCGTCTGTAAGCAAACCCTAGCATACCACGGTTTTATGAAAAAATCTACCAAAATTGCGGGAAGAGGATGGGCAAATGTACAGGCGGAGCCTTTGGTGGGGTGTGTTTTTTTCGGATAATATTTCAGTTGAGATTTTCAGAATTGCTCTTGACCTTCCGGGGAAAATCCTTTAAAATAAGGGTTTGTGTACGGCGTTTTCCGCCGTGCCCATACCATTTACTAGACGGAAAGGCGAGACGACGTTATGAAGCATCCCTACAAGACGCGGGAGGGCG
>CAQVQZ010000038.1 GCA_948902155.1 uncultured Oscillibacter sp. | reverse complement strand
TAACATTCTACACCTCAAGTCAATACACTGTTATTTTATTGGATTGCTATAGAATGGGAAAAGAGGAAAATTGGGAGACTAGGGGCGGAAAAGCGTTGACAGATGGGACCAAATGTGATATGTTAGCACTGCCTAATAACGTGGCCCCATAAAGCTCAAGGATATGATTTTTAAGGAAGCCATCGAAGAGCGCCAGGCGGCAGACGTCCAGGCCATCAAAGCCTTCGAGCCCGTCGGAAAGACTCCGACGGAGGTCTAAGGCCCGGCTGACCTTCCCCTTTACCGCCATCACAGGGAAACAAAAAAACCAAAAAGGCTGTACTGCCCCGGGTTTCCCGGGCAGTACAGTCTTTTACTATTTCAAGACAAGCCCCAAAATCTTACCATTCCATGAACTCCCCCAACTTTTTCCCAAAAACGCCTCTAAATCCTCGCGTTTCTGGAAATACTCTTTCAAAAGCGCCAAATCCAGGAAACGCGAAATTCCCCCTCCTGGCCGGCCCACACCCGCAAAGGAGCGCCTGCCTATGAGCGTCACATTTTCACAATTCTGCACCGGCGCACCGGAGGTCCGGGAGACCCTCCGCCGCTGCATCGACCAGCTCAGCCTCCAGGGGCAGAGCTACGAATTCCCGGACTGCCGGATGCCCGAGGGCTGCGTCCCCCGTCAGGCCGTGCTGGGCTTCCTGAAGCGGGACCGGGGCTATCTGCTCTATTGGCGTCCCGCTATCGCCTACCAGGGGAGCAGCCGGGTCCTGGCGGCCCTCTTCGCCAGAAGCGTCTGGCGGTTCGACAGCTATGAGGCCATGTCCGCCCGGCTGTTTTCTTTGAAGCGGGAGGTGGAAGAGCCCGTGCTCCGTCCCTTCCGCCCCGCGCCGTTTGACGAGGAATCGGCTTCCCCCTGGCCTCTGCTCTATCGCCGCCTCCGGGATGAGCTGGGGCGGCGGGTCCTGGGACAGGAGCGGGCCGTGGAGGCCGCGGCCTTCCGCCTTTACAGCCACGCCGGGAAGCGGGCCCCCGCCCGGCCCCTCTCCCTGATTCTCCACGGCCCCACCGGCGTGGGGAAATCGGAGCTGGGGAAGGCCCTGGCCCCGGCCCTGGAACGCTGCTGCGGCAAGCGTTTCGCCTTTGTCTGGACGGAGCTGAACACCTTCACCCAGCCCCACTCGGTCCACCGCCTCACCGGCGCGCCGCCGGGCTACGTGGGCTACGAGGACCAGCCCATTTTCGAGGCCGTGCGGAGCAATCCCCGCACTGTTTTCATGTTCGACGAGCTGGAAAAGGCCCACCCGGAAGTCCTGAAGGTCTTTATGTCCATCCTGGACGAGGGCCGCTGCACCGCCCGTAAGACTGACGAGCAAGGCGGGCGGGAATTGGATTTCCGGCACTGCGTCCTGGTTTTTACCACCAACGCGGACCTGACGGCGGCGGGCGAACGCCCCCTGGGCTTCTCCGAGGCAAAGCCCCGCCAGGCGGCGGAACCCCCGCCCCCCGCCTCTCCGGCGGAGCTGGCGGAACGGCTCTTCCGGGAAAACGAAGAAGCACGCCGGGCCATGGTTCGGCTCGGCGTACTTCCGGAAATCGCGGGCCGCTTCAGCGGCATCATTGGCTTTCGCGCCCTGGACCAGGAGGCCCGGCGGGCCGTTACCGTCAAACAGATCACAGCTCTTGGGCAGGAGTACGGCCTGGACATCGTGGGGGTGGAGCCGGACACTGCCCAGGCCCTGACGCCGGGGCCGGACGCCCTCTCTGTCCGCTCCTCTGTCTGCGTGCTGGAGGGGCTGCTGACCCCGCTGTTCGCGGCGGCATCGGGACGGACGGGCTACCGCCTCGCGGGACTGCCCGGCAGGCTCAAGCTCCTGCCGGATTACTCCCACTCCAGCTCCACCACCGCGTTGCTGGCCACATCCAGCTTGTAGAGGCGCCCGTCGCTGGACAGGAAATAGCTTCCGGCGATCTGATTGCTCTCGTCATAGATGTTCACCCGCTGGCAGGGCATCCCCTGGATGCGGACCGCGCCCTCCACAGGCATCAGCTCGTAGGCGTCCATGGACTCGCCCTCCAGGCCCAGCTTGGACGGGTGCATCTCCTTCAGGTCCGACAGGCCCCGGCGCTCCGACAGCTGCGGTGTGTCCGGCTTCGGGTCGCGGACCCGGCCCTCGGGCATATCCAGCGTCACGCTGCACTGGTCCCCGCTCCAGCTCAGAAGCAGGGAGTGGACGCCGCCGCCGGTGCCGTCCTCCGCCTTGGGGACGTTCCGGGCCAGCTGGACGCTGCCGCTGCTCTTCCCCTCCAGCTCCGGCGGGTCGATTCGCAGCAGGGTGTCGTCCACCGTGGAAAAGCCGCCGTCCGGCGTGGTCATCAGGGTCATATAGGCCGCGACCAATTGGCCGGGGTCCTGGAGGCCCTCATAGCGGTAGAGAATCTTGGTGAAGCCCTCCGCCCCGGCGGCGGCATCGTCCTCTTCGCCCTCCTCGCCGGACCCCTCCGGGGGCTCCGGCTTGACTTCCTCCTGGTACACCAGCGCGTCGCCCCACACCGGCAGGGCGGAGATATGGGCCTCGTTCAGCACGTACTCGGCAGGGGCGGCGATGGGCTCCGGAGGGGCTTCCTCTTCCTCCTTGTCGCCGCCGCCCTTCAGGAAGAAGAAGGCTCCGGCTCCGATGGCGACGGCCAGCACGGGGATGGCCAGGAGCAGCAGCTTTTTCTTGCCCTTTTTCTTGGGCGCGCCCTGGCCGCCTTCGCCGTCCTGCGCCTTTTTGCCGCCGGACTTCGCCGCCGCTTTCTCCAGGGCTTTCTGCTTTTTCGCCTCGGCCTTCTGGGCGGCAACTTGGGCCTTTTTCGCGGCGGCTTCCGCCTTTTTGGTCTTGTTGGCCGCTTTTTTTGTAATCTTGGCGGCCTTTTTCTCGGCTTGGACCGCCTCTTTCTGCTTCTGCGCCTCCGCCTTCTTGCTGGCGACCTGCACCTGCTGGGCGGCTTTCTGCGCTTTGCGTTCGGCCTTTTGTATGATCTTATAAGCCTTATCCTGTTTCAACGCTTCACTCTCCTATACTCAAGCGACCAGCCCTTACCGGATGGTGATGGTGTCGCGGTCCTTCACAACCTGGCTGAACCCGCACTCCGCTCCGTTGACCGCCAGGCGGACCGGGCCGTCCAGCTTCTCAAAATCCACGCCGGAGCGCTCCAGCAGGTCCATCATATAATACGGCTGGCCGTTTTCCTTGGGCGGCAGGACCATGGGCTTGCCGTTGAGGATGATCTCCACTTCCCGCTTGCGGATTTTCGGCTGCACCGGCTTCGGCGGCTCCGCCTTGGGGAGCTCCGAAACGGGCGGCTTTGCCGGTTCCGGGGGAGTTTCCGCCGGGGCGGGGGGCTCTTCCCTGGACGGGGGAGCTTCCGTTTTCGGCTCCTCTTTCGGCTCCTCCACCGGTTCCGGCAGCGGGGGAATCAGCCCCGCCGGGCCCTCCAGGGTCAGGATAACGTCGCCCTGGCGGAGGGGCGTCTTGAGATTTCCCTCTTTGTTGTTCAGCAGCACCCGGCCGGTGAAATCCTTCCCCAGCAGCTCGCCCAGAGTCTTGGCGGCGTCCTTGCCGCAGCGGGCGGGCTGGAAGCGGATGTTGTCCCCGGCGTGAACCACGGTGGTGATGGCCGCTTCCTCGCCGTTTACCGACAGGATGGCGGGGACGGCGGGCTCCCCCCGGAGAATCATATGCCGCCCGTTGAGGGTCACGCCCAGGTTTTTGCCGGAGCGGCCCAGCATGTCGGAGTAGTTGTAGCCGTTCATCAGCAGGATGTCCCGCAGGGTCAGGACGCCGCTGCGGAACAGCTTCGCCGTCTCGCCGTTGAGGGTAATGACGTAGCTGTCGTTCAGCAGGCCCAGGGCGGCGGATACCGCGATGCCCAGGGGCGTGGCGTACTCGGGATTGTTCAAATCCAAGGTGTCGGAAAAGGCGCTCTTGGCGAAATTGCTCCCGGCAATCGCCACCCGGCGCTCGTCCATGCCCAGGCTGGAGGCCACTTTTTCCCGGAGGCCGCTGAGCTTGCTGCCGCCCCCCGCCAGAAACAGCGCCGACGGCGCGCCGCCGTTCAGCTCCGCCACCTGGGCGGCCACGGCCTCCGCCAGGCGGCCCATGGGCTCCTGGATCGCGGCCTGGATCTCCTCAAAGGAGGCGGTGTTCTCCAGGCCCAGGATGTCCGTGTACCGCGTGCCCTCGCCGGGGCGGAGGCTGCGCTTGATGTCCTCGGCGGTCTGGAAATCCACCAGGAACGCCCGCATGATGGACTCGGTGATCTCGTCCCCGGCGATGGTGGCCATGGTGTAGCCCGTGACGCTGCCGTCCCGGCAGACGGCGATGTCCGTGGTGCCCGCGCCGATGTCCACCAGGGCCAGGTTCAGCAGGCGAAGCTCCGCCGGAATGGCGGCGTTCATGGCGGCGATGGGCTCCAGCGTCAGGCTGGAGACCTGGAGGCCCGCCGCCCGCATGGCAGCATAAAGGCTCTCCACCACCTCGCCGGGGAGGAAGGTGGCCACCACGTCCGCCTCCGCCAGCTGGCCGCTGTGGTCCAGCAGGGAGGCCAGGGGATAGTTGTCCAGCCGGTACTGGGCCACGGTGTAGCCCACCATGAAGAACTGGCGGCGGACCTCATCCTCCATTTGCAGCGCCTCTTCGGCGGCGGACAGGGCCCCGGCCTCCAGGCGGCTGATCATCTCGGCGGTGATGGTCTTCTCGTCGCTGAGGTCCAGGGTGAAGCTGCCGCTCTGGGTCCGAAGGGCCCGCCCGGCGGCGGCGACGCAGACCCGCTCCAGATGAACGCCCAGGCGCTCCTCCAGCCGCTGGGTCACGGTCCGGGCCAAGCCGGCCACCTGCTGAATGTTGTCAATCTGGCCGTCCAGCATGGCGCGGCTGCCGTGCTCCGCCATCTCGATCTCCATGGCCCGGAACCGGCCCCCGGAGGGCTTGCCCACAACGCCGACGATGCTGCGGGTGCCGATGTCCAGGGCAAAGATCATGTCCCGGTCCTGGGGTCTTAAATCCTTCATCATGAGACGCTCCTTTACGTATCTCCTTCCCTCCTCCGGCGCGCCTCCCGGCTTTGCGGGGAGGCGCACCTGGAGACAGGGCGTGTGTCTCCGGCACAAAGATGCCAGAAGACGGCACCGAACCGCCTTCTGGCATCTTGGCAGGGAACTGCCAGCGCGGAATGGCGCGGCTATCCCTGCGGTCATTCCATGGCAGCTCGCGTCTTAGGACCTTGCGAAACGGCGGCGATATCCCCGCCTGTTCTCAATACTTGCTGAAGGCGCTGCTGCCCACGCTGTAGCCGCTGTCGTAGGTGGCGTCGGCGCTTTCTTCGGTATAGCTGGGAGCGGCGCTGTAGCTGCTGGAGCTGCTGTCGCTGCGGAGGCGGAACTTGCTCAGCAGGTCCTTCATCAGGCTGGCCTGGCTGCTCAGCTCCTCGCTGGCGGCGGCGGACTCCTCGCTGGTGGCGGAGTTGGTCTGCACCACGCTGGAGATCTGGTCGATGCCCTCGGTGACCTGGGCGATGGCCTCGGCCTCTTCCTCGACCGCCTGGGCAATCTCCTGGAGGGCGGACATGGACTCGTTGGTGGCCTCCACCGTCTTATCCAGGGACGTGGAGACGCGGTTCACGATTTCGCTGCCGTCCTGAACGAAGGTGATGGAGTTGTCGATCAGCTCCTTAGTCGCCTTGGCGGCCTGGTCGGACTTGGTGGCCAGGTTCCGCACCTCGTCGGCCACGACCGCGAAGCCCTTGCCGGCGCTGCCAGCCCGGGCGGCCTCCACAGCGGCGTTCAGGGCCAGAATATTGGTCTGGAAAGCAATGTCCTCAATCGTCTTGATGATGCGGCCGATCTCCTGGGAGGAGCTGGAGATTTTCTCCATGGCCTTGACCATTTCGTCCATATGCGCGGCGCTCTCCCGCAGACGCTGGCCGGCGTTCTTGGAGTGGTCCATGGCCTCTTCGCTCCGCTTGGCGTTGCTCTGGGCCTTGGAGGAGATATCGGCAATCGTGGCGGACAACTCCTCGACGGCGCTGGCCTGCTCTGTCGCGCCCTGGGCCAAAGCCTGAGCGCCGGTGGACACCTGGTCGGAACCGGAGGACACCTGCTCGCCGCTGAGGCTGATCTGCGTAAGGGTATCGCTGAGGCTGCGGTTGATGACGCAGATGGACTTGAGCATGTCGCTCAGTTCGCCCACGTAGTACTGCTCGGCCTGGGTGCGGCAGTTGAAGTTGCCGCCGCCCATCTCCTCCAGGAGGCGGCAGGCGTCCTTAATGACGCTGTCCAATACCTTCTGGCTGGTCCGCAGGGCGTCGCACATCTCGCCCAGCTCGCTCTTGCTCTCATAGTCCACGGGGATGTCCAGCTTGCCCTCGCTGAAGCCCACCAGGGCGGCGCGGACCTTCTCCGTCGGGATCACGATGCTCTTGATGATGATCAGGGCCATGCGGAAGACGATCAGGGTGGCGATAACCATGGCGACCACGATGCAGATCATGGCGATGTTGGACACGGTGCTCTGCCGCTTGATGATCGCCGCCTGCTCATTCTGGAGCTTGGCGGCCAGGGCGTCGCCGGCGTCCGCCATCTGCTTGAGGACGGGGGAGCAGCTGGTCACGATCATGTTGGCGGCCTGCTGCTGGCTGGTGCGGGCCGTCTGGCCGATGGTGGTGGCTTCCTTCTCCCAGCTCTGTACCAGGTTGATGAAGTTATTCAGCTCGGTCTTATCGTCCAGAGGATAGACGTTGGACAGCGCGGTCATCTCGTTGGCCAGCTCGCTGATCTTGCTGTTGCAGGCATCAATGCCGGACATGTCGCCGGACAGCACCGCGTCGCGCAGATTGCGGGCGGCGATGTTGTAATCGATCCGGCACTCAGACGCCATCTGGTTGGACTCGACATACTCATCCAGGATGTTGGTGTACTGGCTCTTCTGCGTGGCCATCAGAATGAGCGAGATGATGATGATAACCGCAGAGACGCCGATGGTAATCCCGTAGCCCATGACCAAGCTCTTCCTGATCTTCATGTTTTTTATCATTTCCTGCTTCCTCCTCGTTTTCTGTAAAAGATAAGCTTCTATTCTAATCGGCTCCGCGCGGCTGCTACACCACGTCGCCGTATCTTCCCTTTTCCACGTCGCCGAAAATCTTGCCGTCCACCAACGTCACCACCCGGCGGCGCATAATGTTGACATAACGGCTGGCATGGGTTGCCATAATGACGGTGGTTCCCTTGCGGTTCACCTCCTGGAGCAGCTGGAACATATCCCAGATGTTGTCGTCGTCCAGGTTGGCCGTGATCTCGTCCAGCACCAGGATGGGCGGACTGTTGATCAGGGCCCGGGCCAGCTCCACCCGGCGGCACTCGCCGATGGACAGCTCCACGGGGTACTTGCTCTCCACGCCCCGCATCCCCACCAGGCCCAGGACCTTCTTCACCCGAAGCTCCACGTGCTTGGTGCTCTCCAGACGGCGCCGCCCCACCTGGGCCGCGATCCAGAGGTTTTCCTCCACAGTCATTTTCCGGATGAGGCTGTGCTCCTGCTGGACCTTCCCGAAGAGGATGGCCATGCGGTTCTGGCTCCAGGGAATCAGCTTGGAGATTTCCTTTTTGTCCAGGCAGACCGAACCCTTATCCGGCTTCAGCTTCCCGGAGATCAGGTCCAGCAGCGTGCTCTTTCCCGCGCCGCTGCTGCCGACGATAAAGACAAACTCTCCCTGCTTGATGGTAAGGTCCACATTCTCCACGCCGACCTCGAACTTTTTTCCCTTGTGTTCCTTCTGCTGTCTTCGGTCCAGCTTATAGTTCTTTGTTACATTTTCCAGCGTGATTGTGGGCATACTTCCCGCTCCCGTAGTCTTGAATCGTGGTTTCCGTCGGGGAAAACCCTCCGCGCCCGTTTCCGTGCGCGCAAAGGCGGGAGTCCGGCCGGTCTGACCAGCCGGAACCCCGGCTCCGCGTTTATTGATAGATGGATTTGTCTCTGGCCAGCTTGCGGTTGACCACCCGGTCCAGGTCCACAAGCTGCTGGAGGGTGCGCTGGTTCAGGCCGACCTGGTTCGCCAGGCCGTTCTCCGACGGGTCCTCCGCCGGAGCGCCCTTCAGCAGGGCGGTCAGGCGTTCGCGGTCCGGGTCGGAGAGGGCCTTTTGCTGCTGCTTCAGCGCCTCCTGGGAGGCGGCCAGCTTATCCGTCGGCTCCTGCCGCATGGCGATGAGCATCTGCACGGCGACCTGATCGTCCCGGTCCACGGCGTCCGCCAGCTGGCGGGTCAGGTCCAGGGCCTCGTTCAGCGCGGTGTAGGTCCGCTTCAGCTGCACATGCGCGTCCAGCAGAATCGATGCATCCATGCCGTTCCCTACTTTCCTGAGTCTCCGCTTTTTTGCGCCTGGCGGAAGGCGTCCCGCAGTTCACCGATCATGGACTTCGTGTGGCTCAGCACCTCTTTGCGGCGTCCGATCTTCGCCCGGCCCAGCTCGTAGGTGAAATACTCGTAGAGCTGCGCCAGGTTCTTGCTGATGGGGTACTGCCGGTCCAGCGTGGCGTCCAGATACTCAATGATTGCCACGGCCCGGTCGATGGAGGCTTCGTAAACGGGATACTGCTGCTGGTCCAGCATAAGCTCCGCTTGGGCCAGGCGCTTATACAATTCATCATACAACAGCAGCAGAAGCTCCCCCTGGGTCATGGTGTTGATGCTCTGCGCCTTATATTGCTGGAAGCCTTTCATATCCATTTTCTGTGGATCACCGCCTTTTTCTTAACCGCCCATGGTCAGCTGAGCGAAGTAAGAGCTCTGGGAGTTCATCTGCTGGATCAGCTGCTCCAGCCGGGAGAACTGGCTGGTGTAGGAGTCGATCTGGTCCTCCATCTTATCCTGCCACTTCTCAATCTGCTTGTCAATATTGTTGAGTTCTTTTTGGATGTTATTTGTGTACAGCGTGCTGGGGGCCAGGAGGGAACCGGCCTTCTCCACCAGGATGCCCTTGCCGCCACTGGTCTTGGCGTACATATCCAGGGGCTGCTTCAGCGCCTGCATCAGGCCGTTGGACTTCGCGCCGCTCTCGGTGCTGCTGACGAAAGCGTCCCGGACCTTATCCGGGTCGTTGTTGAGGGCGTTGCGGAATTTGTCCTCGTCAAACTTCATGGTGCTCAGGCCGTTGGAATACTCCACCGTAATGCCCGCCGCCCGCAGGGTCGCGCCAAACTCGCCGGTCATGGAGACGGCGGAGGTCATTTTGTTATAGAGGTTGCGCAGGTCGCTCTCGCCGAAGAGGATGCCCGTCTTGGCCTTGTCCTGCCACGCCTTGATGGCGCTCTCGGTCATGCCCTCCTCGTCTTCCTCCGTCAGCGGTTCATAATACTGCTTATTGCTGCGCTGGAGGGGGAGCGTGGAATAGGCGTTTTTGATCTCCGTGGCCATGGCGTTGTAGTCCTCGACCATCTGCTTCACGGCGTCCACGATCTTGTCGGCGTCGGAGGTGGTCTCGAAGGTGACGGGTTCCGTGCCCGAAACTTTGTTGGCCGTAGGCTCGTTCATGGAGGCGCGCACGCTTTCGGCTTTCTGGCCATTAAAGGTGTCGTTGACAGAGAACCACACGCCCTTGCCGGAGCCGCCCTTCTGTGCGTAGAGCGCAACCTCTTCGTCGCTGCCGTTCTTCTTGGCATAAAAGTTCACGCTGCCGTCATCCGCAACCCGTGCGTAAATATCCGCGCCGTCGAGGTCCGGATTGCTGGAGCTGCTGTATTGATAGGCGGCTCCGCTCTTGTTAACCAGCTTAATCTCACCGTCGTCGTTCTTTTCTCCGTAGAAGGACACGCCGTTCACCGGCTCAAACAGCAGCTTGCCGTTTTCCTCTTTCTGAGAGTAGTTGAGCTTGACGCTGCCGTCGTCGTTGGTCTCGTAGCCGAAGGTGCCCTTGAGGTTGATGGTCATGCCGTCCAGCTCCACGCTGTTGGAGGAACGGGTGATCTCCCCTAAAGAAGTGCCGTTGACGCTGACTTCCAGAATGGCGTCCTGGCCCTTGGTATAGGTCCCCCTGCCGTCGTCGTCATAGGTTCCGGGGGCCCCGAAGAGCTTGGCGGACAGGCCCTCAAACTCAATCTTGCTGGCCGCGCCGGTGTTCTTGGCAGTAAAGGTCAGCTCGTTGGTCAGCCTGGAATAGCCCACCTTGACCTCGGAGTCGCTGCTGCTGTTCATAGCGTTGAACACAGTGCTAAGGTCGGTGTCTTCATTAAACTGGCCGACCACCTTGCCGTTGATCTTGAAGTTATAGAGCTGCTTGCCGTTGGCGTCCTTCGCGTCTTCCTTGATGGTGTTGCCGTTGGCGTCCTTCTTCTCCGTTGTGGCCTTTTCGAAGTCGCTCCACTTAATATCCTTCCCCTTCAGCAGATCGCCCAGGGTCTTGCCGGTGTTGAGATAGCTGGTGATCTTCTTGCTCTCGCCGAAGCCCAGAATCTCGCCCTTGTCGGAGGAAATGGAGAAGGTGGAACCCTTTTGATTCGCGGTAAACTGGAACTGGATGCCCTTGTCGCTCTCGCCGCTGTTCTTATTGCTGACAGTGAGCTTTCCCTCACCGAAGGCTTTATCAATGTTTTTCTGGAACGCCTTTATAAAGGCTTCATTCCGCTCCTTGCCCTGGGGCTTTCCGGCTACGTCGGTCAGGCTGGGAAGATCGACGGTCCTGGTAGTGCCGTCCAGCGTAATTTCCATGCTGGCCCCCCGGTCCGACAGGTACTCCAGCGTACTCATTTTCTTCGTCTCCAGGGCGGAAGGCGTGGCGAAGAGGTTCTTCACCTGCTTATCGTACTCGGAGCTGAGGTCCTGATCCCCCAGGAGCGCCTTTTTCACGCTGTCGCTGGCATTGCTGATGTACACATTGTTCTTCTTGGGGTCGGAGAAGCTGATGGTGCCGTCGTCGTTGGCGACGTCCTTTATCACGTTGTTCAGCAGGTCCTTGCCGGTGTAGCTCTTCGTGCCGATGTTGACGGTCTGATCCTCCAGCTGCTTGTTGATCTCGTCGGCCAGCTCCTGGGCATTTTTATAGGTCTTGGTCTCGTCGAAGTCGATGGTCAGATAGCTCAGGGCGTTCTGTCCGCCGTAGGCCAGGGTCATGCTGCCGGAGAACTTGCTGAGTTCCATATCCTTATCCAGGTCCAGCGCGCCGGAACCGGCGGCGGTGACGCTGCTGGCTCCAAAGTCGGAGGTCATCCCATCCAGGGCGCTGCCGCTGAGCTTGTAGACGGCGGAGGAGGCCAGCTGGCGGACCCGGTCGACCTGGATGTCGCTGCTGGAACGGCCCGTGGCGGTGACCATGTCGGCATACTTGCCCTTGGCGGTGGTCTTGACCGCCTGGTCAAAGAAACTGGAGGACATCAGGTTGTTGGCGGAGCGATAAGAGGTGTACTTATCGGCAAACACGGACATTTTGTCGATAATACTCCGGTAAGCCTCCTGTTTCCACTCGGTTTTGGTGCGCTTCTGGGTCAGGGCGGTGATCTTGTTCTTATACGCGGATATTGCATTTTCGATCATGCTCTCGGTGTCCAGGCCGCTGGCCAGACCCGTGAGAACGTTTCGGTTGCCGTAAATGCTTCTGCTGCTGCCAACACTGCTGACTGCCATATGCTTCCACTCCTTTCTGATATCAAGGTGATCCGGCGGCCGCTTTGGACGGGATCATCGAAGTTAGAATTTTTTTGATATTCCTCTATGTTTTTTTATCGACATATAGTATAATAAAAATAAGAGGTCCCCGTTTAGTTTTTACAGTAAGGAGGAAAATCCTTTGACACAGGTCATCACTGTCACGAATCAAAAGGGCGGCGTGGGCAAAACCACCACCGTTTCCGCGCTGGTCTGCGGCCTGAAGCAGCGGGGCGCGCGGGTCCTGGGCGTCGATCTGGACCCCCAGGGCAATCTCGGCTTCACCCTGGGCCTGGACATCGGAGAGTGCAAAACCGTATACGACGTGCTCACCGGCGCCTGCCCCATCGAGCGGGCCATCTCCCACACGGAGTACGGCGACATCCTCGCCTCGGACATCATGCTCTCCACCGCCGAGGTGGAATTCACCGCCCCCCGGCGGGAGTTCATGCTCTCCCAGCAGCTGGACGTGGTAAAGCCTAATTACGACTTTATCATCATCGACACGCCCCCGGCGCTGAACATCCTCACCATCAACGCCTACGTCGCCTCCACCGGGCTCATCGTCCCCATGGAGGCAGAGGTCCTGAGCCTGGTGGGCGTCTCCCAGATCCAGGACACCATCGAGACCGTCCGCAAGTCCTTCAACCCGAACCTGAAGGTCCTGGGCATCCTGCTGAACAAGTACGACCGCCGCCTCACCCTCTCCCGGGAGATTCTGGACCTGGCCGAGGCCGTCGCCGAGCAGCTGGACAGCCAGGTCTTCCGGACCAAGGTCCGCCGGAGCGTCAGCGTCGCCATGGCCCCGGCCCACGGGCAGAGCATCCTGACCTATCAGCCCGGCGGAAAAGCCGCCGCCGACCTGCGCAAGATCGTGGACATCGTGGCGGGGCCGAATTTCCCGGCCTCCCGCTTCAAACGCTTCTAAGCGCTGACTTTTCGATTGTAAAGGAGTTTTGATTATGGCATCCAGCAATACCAGCAAGACCGCTCACGTCATGAATCTTCTGAGCAAAAACCGCTCCAGCGCCGCCGAACCCGCGGCTGAACCCAAAGGAGCGGAAGCCGCCGCTCCCCAGGCCCCGCAAACCTCTCCGGCTCCGGAGCCGGAGGCCCGCACCGCGCCGGTGGCTCCCATCATCTCCTCCATCACCGCCGACGCCGCCGTCTCCTCCCAGATCAAGGACGCCCTGGAGGCGGAGCTGGAGGGCGCTCCCGCTCCTGCTCCCGTTTCCGCTCCTGCTCCCGCTCCGGAAGCGGCGGCTCCTGTCGCGCCGTCGGCTCCCCAGCCCGCAGCGGAAGCTCCCGTGCAGGCGGAGCCCCAGGCGCAGGTCCCGGAGGAGGTCCCCATGGACCTGCCCGCCGCTCCCGTGAGCGCCAAGGAGGAACCGGCCGCTTATATCAACGTCATGCAGATTCTCGTGGAGGAAAAGGCCGACGAATACATGAAGATGTTCGGCATCTGCTGCTGCGACAAGTGCCGGGTGGACGTACGGGCCTACGCCCTGAACCATCTGCCGCCCAAGTACGTGGTCCTCAGCGACAACGAGCGGGTTCCCCGCCTCACCGTCTATGAGAACCGCTTCTCCAGCGACATCACCGCCCAGCTTATCCAAGCCTGCAAGCAGGTCATGCTGACGCCCCATCACTCCAGACCCGAAAATTGAAGCTTGGAAGGGAAAAGGTTCGGCGCCGGGCGCCGAACCTTTTTTATTTCCGATAGCCTCTCTGCCCCAGGAAGAACCGCTTACTGCCCGCCCGCCGGGACCTCGGGCTCCGGCTCTACGGTGGTGTTGCTCAGCTGCTCCCAGAGCATGTTGACATTCTCCATGCAGTTGAAATACACGTTGGTCAGCAGCTGGTTGGGAATGCCCAGCTCCTCCGCCAGGGAGGTGATCTCGTTCCAGTTCGCCGCCTCGTAGCTCAGCACCAGCTGGTAGAGCTTCCCGCAGCGGCCTCCCTTTTTCAGCAGGGCGTCCTTGACCATATCGTTGACCGGCAGCTCCTCCAGGATTTCCTCCAGCGGCGCGTCCACCAGGTGGTTCAGCGTGGAAAACATGCCCATCAGGTACGCCTCCGCCTTGGTGATCGGCATATTCTTGGCGTACTGAATCAGCTCGCTGCAGAAGGACGCCCGCATGAAGGACCGCTTCAGGAACTCCTCGGTGGCCGCGTCGGAGGCTTCCGTGCCGCTGCTGGCGCTGAGGAGGTAAATCCACTGCTTCAGCTGCCCCAGGCCCAGGGTCATGATGGCCTGATGGA
>CAQVQZ010000037.1 GCA_948902155.1 uncultured Oscillibacter sp. | reverse complement strand
GCTGGCTGAAAACGGGCCTTGCGGGCCTGACGCCGGAGGAATGCGACGAGCTGGAAAACTACGTCCTCAAGTGGGAGGTCCATGGCGGCATGTGGCTTCGCGACGTGGACTGGGCGGAGAACCCGGACGGCTACGGCGCGCCCTGGACCCCGGCCCGGGAAGCCCGCCTGGAGCGGGTGAACGCCCTCCGCCGCCGGGTCCAGGCCCCCCTGCACCGTCTGGCGGAGGGCCTGAAGACCGGCGAGACCGCCGCCGCCAAAGTCAATGCCCTCTACAGCTTCATGGAAGAACTGACCCTCCAGAACGCCCTGGAGACCCAGCTCCGGGCCCAGGCGGAGGCGGGCCGCCTCCAGGACGCGGAGGAGACGGCCCAGCTCTGGGAAATCCTCTGCGGCGTCCTGGACCAGTTCGTGGAAATCCTGGGAGACGAGCCCATGGAGCTGGAGGAATTTACCCGCCTCTTCCGCCAGGTCCTGACCCAGTACAGCGTGGGCACCATCCCGGTGTCCCTGGACCAGGTCAGCGTCACCGGCGTGGCCCGGAACGACCGCCACACGGCGAAATACCTCTTCCTCCTGGGTGCCAACGACCACGTCCTCCCCACCCCCGGCGAGGGCGGCGGCATCCTGAACGAGGACGACCGTTATGAGCTGGCCCTCCGGGGCCTGGAGCTGGCCCCCACGGGCATGGACCAGATGGCCATCGAGCTGCAAAACCTCTATGCCGCCCTGGCCCAGCCCACCCAGGGTCTGACGGTGAGCTACCCCGTCTCCGACGTCTCCGGCGCGGAGCTCCGCCCGGCTTTCGTCATCGACCGTCTCCTGACTCTCTTCCCCACCCTCCGGGTGGAGCGGGAGCCCGCCACCCGTCCCTACCGCCTGACGGCCCCCCTCCCGGCTCTGGAGACGGCGGCGCCCGGCGGGGCGCTCTGGCGGCATTTCGCGGAGGACGAAACACTTCACCCCCGCCTGGCCTCCATGGAGCGCGCGGCGTCCCAGACCCGGGGCTCCCTGTCCCCCCGCGCGGTCCGTGCGCTGTACGGCGACCGGGTGAGCATGACGGCCTCCCGTCTGGAGCGCATCCGCTCCTGCCACTTCTCCTATTTTATGGAATACGGCCTCCGGGCCCGCCCCCGGACCCCCGCCGTCTTCGACGCCCCCCAGATCGGCACCTTCCTCCACTACCTTTTGGAGCACGTCACCCAGGACGTCCTGACCCTGGGCGGCTTCGCCCAGGTGGAGGAAGAAACGCTCCACGCCCTGGTCCGCAAATACGTGGACGAGTACGTCCGCCAGGAGCTCCGGAACTTCCAGAACCGCAACGCCCGCTTCCGCTATCTCTTCGCCCGCCTGCGGAACACGGCCTACGCCGTGGTGGACCAGGCGGCGGCGGAGCTCCGCTGTTCGGACTTCGTGCCCCTGGCCTTCGAGCTCTCCTTTGGCGACGGCAAAGGGAAGGACCTGCCCTCCGTGGTCATCTCCGAGCCCGACGGCGAGCTCCGGGTGGGCGGAAAAGTGGACCGGGTAGACGGCTGGCTGAAGGACGGCAAACTCTACCTCCGGGTGGTGGACTACAAATCCGGCAAAAAAAGCTTCGACCTGGCCTCGGTCCGCATGGGCCTGGACATCCAGATGCTCCTCTACCTCTTCGCCCTGCAAAAAACCGGCTCCGCCCGCTTCGGCGCGGAAATCGAGCCCGCCGGGGTCCTGTACCTCCCCGCCCGGGACGACATCCTCCCCGCCCAGCGGAACATCCCCCCGGAAAAGCTCCAGGCGGAGCGGGAGAAGCAGCTCCGCCGCAGCGGTCTGCTTCTCTCCAGCCCGGAGGTCCTCCAAGCCATGGAGCACGAGGCCCTCACCGAACCCCGCTACCTCCCCGTCCGGGTGAACAAGGACGGAGACCTCTCCGGCAGTCTGGCCTCCGCCGCCCAGCTGGGCAAACTGGCCCGCTACGTGGAAACCCTCCTGCACGACATCTCCCGCGAAATCCGCCAGGGCAACATCGACGCGGACCCCTGCTGTCACACGGAGGAAGACAGCCCCTGCCGCTTCTGCGACTGGTCCGCCGCCTGCCACTTCCAGGACGGCCGGGACGGCGACCACCTGAACTACATTCTCCCCATCAAACCCCAGGAGTTCTGGGATCTGCTTGAAACGGAAGGAGGCGCGTCCCCATGCCCGTAACCCTGACCCCCCAGCAGCAAGCCGCCGTAGAGAACCGGGGCGGGAGCCTGCTGGTCTCCGCCGCCGCCGGTTCCGGCAAGACCCGCGTCCTGGTGGACCGCCTTTTCCGCTATGTGACGGAGGAGCGCCACAACGTGGACGACTTCCTCATCATCACCTACACCCGCGCCGCCGCCGCCGAGCTCCGGGGCAAGATCGCCTCCGAACTGAGCCGCCGCATGGGCGAAAACCCAGGGGACGCCCACCTCCGCCGCCAGCTTCTCCGGGTCTATCAGGCGGACATCAAGACGGTGGACGCCTTCTGTACGGCCCTCCTCCGGGAGAACACCCACCTCCTGGGCCGGGACGAGGACCGCCACGCCCTGACCCCGGATTTCCGGGTCCTGGACGACAGCGAGTCCCTGCTCATCCGCCGCCGCTGCCTGGACCGCACCCTCTCGGACTTCTACGAAAACCTGACCCCCGGCGGCGAGCTGCTGGCGGACACCCTGGGCGCGGGCCGGGACGACCGGGCCCTGGCGGACCTGGTCCTGGAGCTGTACGACAAGCTGCAAAGCCACGCCTCCCCCTCGGACTGGCTTCTCCAAAGCCGCGCCGCCTGGGAGTCCCCGCCCCCGGCCTTCGACGCCACGCCCTACGCCCAGGCCCTTTTGACGAACCTCCGCCGCCGCGCCGCCCACTGGGCGGAGCAGCTCCGCCGGGCCTCCCGGCGCACCCAGGGCGACCCGCCCCTGGAAACCGGCTATGGCACCCGCTTCCTGGAGGCCGCCCAGGGCTTCGAGGACCTGAGCCGCGCCCCCGGCTGGGAGTCCGCCCGCCATTTGGCGCAGGCCATCACCTTCCCCCGCCTCTCCACCCCCAAGGGCCGGAAGGACGACCCCCTGGTCGTGGCCCTGAAGCAGACCTGGGACGGGGCAAAAACCGCCCTGAAGCCCCTTTTATCCTGGCTGGACGTCTCCGCCGAAGAAGCCATCGAGGACCTCCAGGCCGTCGCCCCGGCCATGCTGGCCCTGCTGGACCTGACGGCGTCATTCTCCACCGCCTTCCGGGCGGAAAAGCTCCGCCTGAACGCGGCGGATTTCTCCGACCAGGAGCACCTGGCCCTAACCCTTTTGGTTCAGCCCGGCGGCTCCCCCACCGAACTGGGCGAGCAGGTCTCCGCCCGCTACGCCGAAATTCTGGTAGACGAGTACCAGGACACCAACGAGGTCCAAAACGCCATCTTCCGCGCCGTCTCCAGGGAGGGCAAAAACCTCTTCACCGTCGGCGACGTGAAGCAGAGCATCTACCGCTTCCGTCTGGCGGACCCCACGATTTTCCTGAGCAAATACGCCGCCTTCAAGCCCCACACCGAGGCCAAAGACGGCGAAGACCGGAAGCTGGTCCTCTCCCAGAATTTCCGCTCCCGCCAAGAAATCCTGGACGCCGCCAACTTCCTGTTTGAAAACATCCTCTCCGAGGAGATGGGCGAGCTGGCCTATGACGAGGACGCGGCCCTCCACTTCGGCGCGGCCTACTACCCGCCCCGGACGGACTGCCAAACAGAGTTCCACCTTCTCACCGCCCGCCAGAAGTCGGCGGAGAACGCCCACCCGGTAAAGAAGCTGACGGCGGAGGCCCGTTTCGTGGCCCGCCGCATCCGGAACCTTCTGGACCAGGGCTATCCCGTCACGGACCCGGACGGGACCCTCCGCCCCTGCAAGCCCGAGGACATCGTCATCCTCATGCGTTCCCCCGGAAGCCGGACGGCGGTCTTTGCCGCCGCCCTGGCGGAGCGGGACATTCCCTGTTCCTTCCAGGAGGACAGCGGCTTTTACGACACCATGGAGGTCTCCACCGCCGTGGCCCTCCTGGAGCTGATCGACAACCCCCGCCAGGACGTGCCCCTGATTTCGGTCCTCCGCTCCCCCATTTTCAGCTTCACCCCGGACCGCCTGGCGGAACTGCGCTCCGCCGCCCCCGACGGGGATTTCTACGACGCGGTGCTGGTCTCCGAAGAGCCGGACTGCGCCGCCTTCCTGGAGACCCTGAACGCCCTCCGGGCCGCGGCTCGGGACATGAGCGTCCACCGCCTTCTCTGGCATATCTACAACACCCTGAACCTCCTGGGCCTCTTCGGCTCCCAGGACAACGGCCTGGAGCGCCGGGAGAACCTGATCGCCCTGGCCCGCCAGGCGGAGAAATTCGAGTCCGGGGGCTATCGGGGCCTGTTCGCCTTTGTCACCCAGCTCCGCCGCCTGCTGGACTCCGGCAAGGCCCCTGCGTCCTCCGGGTCCTCCGCCGCCGGGGGAGTCCGCCTCATGAGCATTCACAAGTCCAAGGGCCTGGAGTTCCCCATCGTCATCCTGGCGGACCTGGACCACGCCTTTTCCCGGCAGGACTTCGACACCCCGGTCCTGGTCCATCCCGCCATGGGCCTGGGCCCCCGGCGGGTGGACCTGGAGCGGAAAATCCGCTATTCCACCCTGGCCCGCACGGCCATTGAGGAAACTCTCCGCCGGGAGAACCTGGCGGAGGAACAGCGGGTCCTCTACGTCGCCATGACCCGCCCCAAGGAAAAGCTCATCCTGGTGGATTCCCTGTATTTTGCGGACACCCGCCTCCAGCGCCTGGCGGCGTCCGTCGCGTGCCCCGTCTCGCCGGAGACGGTGGCCTCCTGCCGGACATTCGGGGAGTGGATTCTCCTGCCCCTCCTGTGCCGCCCGGAGGCGTCGCCCCTGCGGGAGCTGGCAGGGGCGGAGGTGGAGACGGTCCCCTGCCCCGACGCCCCCTGGGAGGTCTTTCTCCACGACAGCGAGGACTACCGGGACCGCCCCTCCCGCCCGGTTTTCACGGAAGAGGGCCCCCAAACCGAGCCTCCCTTTGACCCGGCCCTTCTCTCCTTCGTCTATCCCTACCGCCGGGAGAGCGCCCTGCCCGCCAAGCTGACGGCCACCCAGCTGAAGGGCCGCCTCCTGGACCAGGAGATCGCGGAAAACGCGGCCCATACCCCCTATCTCCGCCCCCTCTCCCAGCCGAAGTTCCGCCGGGAGCAAACGGGCCTGACCCCCGCGGAACGCGGCTCCGCCACCCACCTGGTCCTCCAGTATCTGGACTTCCAAAACCGCGACATTCCCGCCCAGGTCTCCGCCCTGGCGGAGCGGAACCTCTTAACGGCAGATCAAGCGGCGGCGGTAGACGTCCCCGCCCTGCGCCGTCTGCTGGACTCCCCGCTGGCAGAGGAACTGCGGACGGCGGAAGCGTCCGGGAAAAAGCCCCTCCGGGAATATCGCTTCACCCTCCTGGTCCCGGCGAAGGAGTACGACCCCCAGGCGTCCGAAGAGGATTCCATCCTGCTCCAGGGCGTAGCGGACTGCTGCTTCGAAACGCCGTCGGGCCTGACGGTAGTGGACTTCAAAACCGACCGCGTCCATACCCCGGAAGACATCTGCCTCCGCGCGGAGCACTACCGCCCCCAACTGGAAGCGTACAGCCTAGCCCTGAGCCGCGTTCTGGAAACCCCCGTAACCCGCCGCATCCTCTACTTCCTAACCCCCGGCGCGTCCGTAGAACTCTGACTCTTACTTAGGGCCTGTTCACATAAGCCCAGACACACGTGTTTCCGGCAAATTTTGCCGACTGCCGCGTTAAAAATTTTTTACGTACGACAGTACGCCTGCAAATTTTTGCCTTGCATTCGGCTAAAATTTGCTCGGAAATCCGCGTATTTGGTTTATGTGAACAGGCCCTAGTAAAACCAGCGATGAAAAGATTTTTCGCAATGATATCATGTTTTGCCAAAGGTAACGGTGAACATGAAAAGCAATTGATTTACACTTGGAAAAGAGACTTTTCCTGAAGTGGATAACATCGGAACCCCACGCGGCTCCCTTCGCAAGGGAGCCGCCGGCCCCACGGTATAACCGAGAACTTCCCGCAAGAGAGCGCCCCGCAAGCCAGCTGCACGCCCTTCTCGTCAATTCTCCCAGAAATTTTATCCGTCATTTTGTAAAATATAATTGACAAATAGCCCGCTAAGTATTACACTGTCCTCACGAACCAAAAACAAGGGACCAGGAGGACATTTTATGAACCGCTTTCAAAAGGTATACAGCCAGGGGACCATCGACGTCATGGAGATTTGGGTGGACACAGAGACCGGCGTCCACTATGTGTTCCACAGGAACGGGTCTGCGGCGGGCTTTACGCCTCTGCTGGACCCGGAGGGCAGACCGGTCGTGACCCGCAGATAACTTGGGATGAGGAACCTTTTATGAATCACTATCACAGAGGAATTTTGCTGGGCATCTCCGTGGGGCTTCTGGCGGGGCTTTTGCTGGTAGCCCTGCTGTTCAAGAAAAAAATCCTGGACTGCCACTTTGACGAGCGCCAGGAGCTGGCCCGCGGCAAGGCGTTCCAGTACGGCTTTTTCAGTCTCCTCATCTCCACCTACGCCTACGGACTCTCGGACATGGCCCTGGGCCGCTGGTGCGACCCGCTGACGGGGGTCACCATCTGCCTGGCCGTCAGCCTGTGCGTTTTCGCCATCACCTGCATTTTAAAGGACGCCTACCTCAGCCTCCGGGAAAAGCCCCGGACCGTCATGACCATGTTTGCCCTGCTGTCCGCCATCAACCTGGGATTCGGCGTCATGTACGCCCTCTCCGGCGATCTGGTGGAAAACGGCGTACTGACCTTCCGGGCGGTGAATCCCATCATCGGCACCGCCACCCTGGTCATTTTAATCGTGTACATCGTCAACCACCTCCTCCGGGACCGGGAAGAGGGGGCGGAATGAAAAACCTGCGCATGAAATCCGCCCGGGCCGCGCTGGACATGAGCCAGCAGCAGCTGGCGGACGCCGTGGGGGTCTCCCGCCAGACCATCAACGCCATCGAAAAGGGGGACTACAACCCCACCATCAAGCTCTGCACCGCCATCTGCCGCTGTCTGGGCAAGACGCTGGACGAGCTGTTCTGGGAGGGTTGAAGGGCTTCAACAAACGTTTGCGCATGCAGATTTGCCGGAACGCTCCCGCAAATTTTATGAAATTCTCACCTACCCAGGCGGCGCGGGCTCCTGTATAATGAAGGGCAGCTTACAAACGCAGGAACTGTCAACCATAGGCGTTTGCCCTTCCATATGGAGGGCTATAGGAGGAATTTCATATGCTTAGAAAAACCAAAATCATCTGTACGCTGGGCCCCGCCGTGGACGACGAGGATATGATCGTCGCCCTGATCAAAGGCGGCATGAACGGCGCGCGCTTCAACTTTTCCCACGGCAGCCACCCGGAGCACCTGGCCCGGCTGAACATGCTGAAGTCCGTCCGGGACCGGATGGGCAGCGCCGTGGCGACCATTCTGGACACCAAGGGCCCCGAGATTCGCATCAAGAGCTTTGAGACCAAGACGGTGGAGCTGACGGCCGGGGAGCGCTTTACCTTGACAGTGGACGACGTGGTGGGGAACGCCTCCAGGGTTTCCGTCACCTACCCCAAGCTGAACGAGGAGCTTTCCGAGGGCCAGCTGGTCCTGATCGACGACGGCCTGGTGGCCATCCGGGTACTGGAGATCAAGGGCGGCGACATCCTCTGCGAGGTGGAGAACGGCGGCACGCTCTCCGCCAACAAGTCCATCAACATCCCCGGCGCCCACATCCAGCTCCCGGCCCTGACGGAGAAGGACGTGGCGGACATCCGCTTCGGTGTGGAGAACGACTTTGACTTCATCGCCGCCTCCTTCGTCCGGCGCGCCGCCGACGTGGAGGCCGTGCGGCAGGTCCTCCACGACTGCGGCGGGGACGAGGTAAAAATCATCGCCAAGATCGAGAACCAGGAGGGCGTGGACAACATCGACGACATCCTGGCCGCCGCGGACGGCATCATGGTGGCCCGGGGCGACCTGGGCGTGGAGATTCCCGCCGCCAAGGTGCCCGCCCTCCAGAAGCAGATGATCCGCAAGGGCCTCCAGGCGGGCAAGCCCGTCATCACCGCCACCCAGATGCTGGACTCCATGATGCGCAACCCCCGGCCCACGCGGGCGGAGGTGTCCGACGTGGCCAACGCCGTCTACGACGGGACCAGCTGCGTCATGCTCTCCGGCGAGACCGCCGGGGGCAAGTACCCCCTGGAAGCCCTCAGCGCCATGGTGGAGATCGTCACGGAGGCCGAGGGGTCCATTGATTACTGGAAGCGCTTCCAGAAGCATCTGGTGGTCACGGCCTCCAACATCAACGACGCCATCACCCACACCTGCTGCCTCACCGCCAAGGACCTGAACGCCACGGCCATTCTCGCGGCCAGCAGCTCCGGACGGACGGCCCGGATGATCTGCCGCTTCCGGCCCGCCTGCCCGGTGGCGGCGATGACCATGCACGAGAAGTCCCGGCGGCAGCTGGCAATCTGCTGGGGAGTGATTCCCTTCCTCACCGGGGAGGTCAACTCTACGGACCGGATTTTCTCTCTCTCCGCCGAAGTGGCGGTGAAGGAGGGGCTGGTCCAGGCGGGGGATACGGTGGTGATTACCGCAGGGGTGCCCCTGGGGAAGAGCGGGTCTACGAACCTGATCAAGGCGCAGGTGATTGAAACGCTTTAATGGGCGCGGCAAGAAAATCAACGCAGTCCTGGTGGAAAAAGATGCCCGGAGACGTCGTTTGGGCTTTTTTCAAACGAGGCTTAAGGAAGCACTGATTGAATCAACGTGCGCAGATTGGCGAGAAAATTTTCCGTCAAGATGTGTGCGGGGATTTATTCAGTGCTTCCTTAATAGGACATGCCGATCATTCGCAGGGGGTCCGCCGGTTTCGGCGGGCCTCTGCTTCTTTTGGGGATTAGTCGATGTTGAATTTTATTGTATTCTAAAAAATTATCCTAAAAATCGTCTGGTTTTCAAGCGCTGAAACTTCGGCACTTTATGAAAATAATACAGAATATAGTATAGACTGCATTCTATAATTCGTTCTGTATTTTATTCTTACGAAAAGTGTGCTATGATATCACCCATTGAACAGAAAAGGAGAGAGATTATGTCTACCGCACAAATCTGTATCATGGCTACCATCATCCTGTATCTTTGCTTCGTCATCTTTACGGGCGTGATGATCGGCCGCCGTTCCAAGAAGAGCGCCGAGGGCTTTTACCTGGGAGGCCGCGGCATCGGCCCCCTGGTCACCGCCATGAGCGCCGAGGCGTCCGATATGAGCAGCTATCTGCTTATGGGCATCCCCGGCCTGGCGTACCTCAGCGGCGTGGCCGACGCCAGCTGGACCGCCATCGGCCTGGCTGTGGGCACGTATCTGAACTTTCTGCTGGTGGCCAAAAAGCTCCGCCGCTACAGCGTCAAGCTGGACGCCATCACCATCCCCGGATTCATCTCCAAGCGCTACGGCGAGAAAAAGCCGGTAATCATGTGCATTTCCGCCCTGATTATCCTGATTTTCTTCGTTCCTTACGTCGCCTCCGGCCTCGCCGCCGTGGGCAAGCTCTTTAACAGCCTCTTTGGGTGGGATTACATGGTCGCCGCCTGCATCGGCGCTATCGTTATCATCAGCTACACCTCCGTGGGCGGCTTCAACGCCGTGGCTACCATGGACCTGATTCAGTCCATTATTATGACCTGCGCCCTGGCGGTTATCGTGGTTTTCGGCGTGGTCCAGGCGGGGGGCATGGACGCGGTGATCGCCCACGCCCAGACGCTTCCCGGCTTCTTCAGCTTCACGGAAACTTATAACGCCGCCTCTGGCGCGGCGGAGCCTTACGGCTTCATCCGCATCATTTCCATGATGGCCTGGGGCCTGGGGTATTTTGGTATGCCCCACATCCTAGTCCGCTTCATGGCGATCCGGGACGAGAACGAGCTGACCCTGTCCCGCCGCATCGCCGCCACCTGGGTGGTCATTTCCATGGGCGTGGCGGTGTTCATCGGCATCGTGGGCCACGCCGTGTCCAGCGTGGGCCGGGTTCCCTTCCTGGAGGGCAGCGCCACGGAGACCATTATCGTCAAGCTCTCCGACCTGCTGTCTTCTTACGGCATCTTCCCCGCCATCGTGGCGGGCTGCATCCTGGCGGGCATCCTGGCGGCTACCATGTCCACGGCGGACAGCCAGCTGCTGGCGGCGTCCTCCGCCTTCTCCGAGAACCTGGTGCAGGAGGTCTTCGGCGTGAAGCTGACGGAGAAGCAGACCATGCTGATCGCCCGGCTGACGGTGGTGGTCATCGCAATCATCGCCCTCTTCCTGGCCTCGGACCCCAACAGCAACGTGTTCCAGATCGTGTCCTTCGCCTGGGCGGGCTTCGGCGCGACCTTCGGCCCCGCCATCCTCTGCGCCCTGTTCTGGAAGCGGAGCAACCGGCAGGGCATCATGGCCGGCCTGATTGCCGGCGGCGCCATGATCTTTATCTGGAAGTTCCTGGTGCGCCCCATGGGCGGCGCGCTGGATATCTATGAGCTGCTGCCCGCCTTCGTGGTGGCCCTGGCGGCAATCATCGTGGTGAGCCTGGCCACCCCCGCCCCGGACGCGGAGGTCGAGAAGCTCTTCGACGAGGTGCAGGCGAAGTAAAGCGCCCTCCTGAAACCGCCTGGACGCTGTTCCAGGCGGTTTTTTCGCCATTTCCCCCTTGACAAAACGCCCCTGTTTCCGTACAATAGGGCCTGTTGAAAGACGATGAAGGGAAAAAAGACGGGGCTTCCCGCCCTCAGAGAGCCGGCGGACGCTGCGAGCCGGCGGGGGAAGGTCCGTGCATGACTGGTCCCGGAGTCTCCCGCCCGACAGGTAGGGCGGGACGGCCTGCCTCCGTTACAGGGCCCGGAGGGCTCCGCCGCAGGGCGGAGCTGAACAGGGTGGTACCGCGTGCATCCACGCCCCTGGCCTTTTCGGCTGGGGGCGTTTTTCGTGAGGAAAAGGAGAGAGCGGATGAGGTTTGGAATCCTTTGCGCCGGAGACAGCGAAGCCGCCCCGTTTCTGTCCATGCTGGAAGGGGATTCTACAGTCGAAAAGGCCATGCTGACCTTCCACAGCGGCAAAATCGGAAGCGCGGACGCAACCGTCCTCTTTTCCGGCGTCTGCAAGGTGAACGCGGCGATTGCCGCGCAGCTTTTGATTGCGGAATTTCACTGCGGCGCGGTCATCAGCGCGGGGACCGCAGGGGGTCTTAGCGAAAGGGTGCGCCCCCTTGATATCGTTGTCTCCACGGAGACGGCCTATCATGATGTGGCCCCGGACATCCTGACGGAGTTCCACCCCTGGCTTCCCTCCGTGTACTTTCAGGCGGCCCCCAGGCTCCTGCGGGCCGCAGAGCAAGCCTCCGCCTACGAACCGTTTCAGGGAATCACGCATTTTGGCCGGACGGTTACCGGAGAATCCTTTATCACGGACCAAAACCGGGGAGCCGTGAAAAAAGCCTTTGAACCGCTGAGCGTCGATATGGAATCCGCCGCCGCCGCCCACGTTTGTCATGCCTTCCGCGTGCCGTTTATCGCCGTCAGGGCCATCACCGACATGGCGGACCGCCGCAGCCCGGAATCCTTTGAGGAAAACTGTGAGAAAGCCACCCGTTTGTCCGCCTCTTTTGTGGCAAGGATGCTGGAGGCGCTGGGCGGACTGTGACCAGCGTTATCAGAATTACGTTCTTAGAAATATAACATGATAAAGGAGTTCAGAAATGAAGTACGATTTCACCGCCATTGAAAAGAAATGGCAAGACAAATGGCTGGAGGCCAAGCCCTTCACCGCCGTCAACGGCGACAAGACCCGCGAGAAGTTCTTCGGCCTCATCGAGTTCCCCTACCCCTCCGGCCAGGGCCTCCACGTGGGCCACGCCCGGCCCTTCACCGCCATGGACATCATCTGCCGCAAGAAGCGGATGCAGGGCTATAACGTCCTCTTCCCCATCGGCTACGACGCTTTCGGCCTGCCCACGGAAAACTACGCCGTCAAGAACCACATCCACCCCGCCAAGGTCACCCACGACAACGTGGCGAACTTCCGCAAGCAGCTCCAGATGCTGGGCTACTCCTTCGACTGGGACCGGGAGGTCAACACCACGGACCCGGATTATTACAAGTGGACCCAGTGGATTTTCCTCCAGATGTTCAAAAAGGGCCTGGCCTATAAGGCTTCCATGCCCGTGAACTGGTGTACCAGCTGCAAGATAGTCCTGGCCAACGAGGAGGTCGTGGAGGGCGTGTGCGAACGCTGCGGCGGCGAGGTCATCCGGAAGGAAAAATCCCAGTGGATGCTGGCCATCACCAAGTACGCCGACCGCCTCATCGACGACCTGGACACCGTGGACTTCATCAACCGGGTCAAGATTCAGCAGCGCAACTGGATCGGCCGCTCCGAGGGCTGCGAGGTGGACTTCACCGCCACCAACGGCGACAAGCTGACCGTCTACACCACCCGTGCGGACACCCTTTTCGGCGTGACCTACATGGTCATCTCCCCGGAGCACCCCTTCCTGGAGCAGTGGAAGGACCAGATCAAGAACTGGGACGAGGTTGCCGCCTACCAGGCTGAGGCCGCCCGGAAGAGCGACTTCGAGCGGGGCGAGCTGAACAAGGAAAAGACCGGCGTCCGCCTGGACGGCATCGAGGTTGTGAACCCCGCCAACGGCAAGCACGTGCCCCTCTTCGTCTCCGACTACGTCCTTATGGGCTACGGCACGGGCATCGTCATGGGCGTGCCCGGCCACGACCAGCGCGACTGGGACTTCGCCACGGCCTTCGGCCTGCCCATCATCGAGGTGGTCAAGGGCGGCGACATCACGAAAGAGGCTTTCGTCCTCAAGGACGACACGGGCATTATGGTAAACTCCGGCTTCCTGAACGGCATGACCGTCAAGGAGGCCATCCCCGCCATGAAGGACTACGTGGTGAAGCAGGGCTATGGCCGTCCCAAGACCAACTTCAAGCTCCGCGACTGGGTGTTCAGCCGCCAGCGCTATTGGGGCGAGCCCATTCCTCTGGTCAACTGCCCCAAGTGCGGCTGGGTGCCCCTGCCGGAGAGCGAGCTCCCCCTGCTCCTGCCCGAGGTGGAAAGCTACGAGGTCACGGACACCGGCGAGTCCCCCCTGGCGAAGATGACCGACTGGGTGAACACCACCTGCCCCAAGTGCGGAGGCCCCGCCCAGCGGGAGACGGACACCATGCCCCAGTGGGCGGGCTCCAGCTGGTACTTCCTGCGCTATATGGACCCCCACAACGACAAGGCCCTGGCCAGCAAGGAAGCCCTGGACTACTGGTCCCCCGTGGATTGGTACAACGGCGGCATGGAGCACACCACGCTCCACCTGCTGTACAGCCGCTTCTGGCATAAATTCCTCTATGATATCGGCGTGGTGCCCACAGCGGAGCCCTACGCCAAGCGCACCAGCCACGGTATGATCCTGGGCGAGGGCGGCGAGAAGATGTCCAAGTCCCGTGGCAACGTGGTGAACCCCAACGACATCGTGGCCCAGTACGGCGCGGACACCATGCGGCTGTATATCATGTTCGTGGGCGACTTCGAGCAGGCGGCGATCTGGTCCACCGAGGCCGTGAAGGGCTCCAAGCGCTTCCTGGACCGCGTGTGGAACCTGGCGGCGAGCGCCAAAGACGACCCGAACCCCAGCGCCGTCAACGAGCCCATCCTCCACCGGACCATCAAGAAGGTGACGGCGGATGTGGACAGCCTGAAGATGAACACAGCCATCGCCGCCATGATGACGGCGGTGAACGAGCTGACGGCCAACGGCGTCACCAAGGGGGACATGAAGATTCTGATTCAGCTGCTGAACCCCTTCGCCCCCCATATTACGGAGGAGCTGTGGGAGCGCTTCGGCTTCG
>CAQVQZ010000036.1 GCA_948902155.1 uncultured Oscillibacter sp. | reverse complement strand
GTGGTTTACCAAGCCGAAGCGACGGCAACGTAGTCTGGCATTCAGCGGGAGATAACGATGAAGGACCTTTTACGGCAATATAAAAAACTTCATATCTGGCTGGCTGTCGACCTGGCGTTGCTGCTGGCCTATTTCCTGCTCCGGGGCCAGAAATGGCTGATGAACGCTTTGGCGGACCACATCACCGGGCCCCTCCGGCGGGCGCTGGGGAGGATTTGCTATCTGGTCCCCTTCTCCGTCATGGAGGTCCTGGAGGCCGGGGCGGTCCTCTTTGCCCTGGGGTATCTGGTTTGGAGCGCCGCAGCCGTCCTCCGGGCAAAGGGGAACCGCTGGCGGCGGGCCTATGCCGCGCTGCTGGCGGCGGCCTGCGCCGCTTTGTCCCTTTGGGCCGCATTCTGCCTCCTCTGGGGGGTCAACTTCTGGACGGACAGTTTTCAGGACAAGTCCGGCATCTACGCCCAGCCCGTGGCCCTGGAGGACCTGCGGAGCGTGACGGCCCACTTTGCCGCCATGGCCTCCCGGAAGTCGGAAGAGGTTGCGCGGGACGAACACGGCCTGTTCGCCGTCCCCCGGGAGGAAATTTTGGAGAACAGCGTCCGGGCCTATGACGGCGTGACGGAGTATTTCCCCTTCCTGGCCTTCGACGACCCCGGCGTAAAGCCCATGTTTTTCTCCCGGCTGATGAGCGCCATGGATTTCACCGGGTTTTACTGCTCCTTCACCGGGGAGTCCAACGTCAACGTGGACAGCCCCGCCTGTATGCTGCCCTCGACGATTGCCCACGAGCTGGGTCACCAGCGAGGCTTCGCCTCGGAGCAGGAGTGCAATTTTCTCTCCGTCCTGGCCTCCACCACCTGCTCCGACCCGGCCTATCAATACTCCGGCTGGCTGGTGGGCTACGTGTACTTGGGCAACGCGCTGTACTCCCAGGACCCGGAGGGCTATTGGGCCATCCGGGAAACTCTGCCGGAGGAAGTCCGGCTGGACCTGGCCTATAACAACGCCTATTGGGCGCAGTTCCAGGACACCGTAGTCCAGCAGGCGTCGACTAAGATTTACGACGGCATCCTGAAAGGCTACGGCGACGAGCGGGGCATCCAGTCCTACGGCACAGTGGTCGATCTGCTGGTGGTGTATTATAAAGAGATCTCGGCGGAGGCGTAAAAAAGGGCCTTGAGCAACACGCCATTCTGTGGCATATTATTCCGCTAAAAGAAGCCTCCTTTTGAAGTGCAAATCAATAGTAGAAAACGAAAGAAATAAGGACAAATGGTACAGTACAATTCGATGAGTTTTTCTTTCACAAAGACATTCTCGTCCTTTTTGCACCATTTGTCTTTGTTTTTCTTCCTTTTCTACTATTGATTCGCATTTCAAAAGGAGGCTTTTTTACAGCTCCCGCACGGAGACGACCCCGGCGGTGGCGGTGATCTCCTGCTGGATGCGGTCCACGTCCATGCCCTTGTGGAGGCGCAGGGTAAAAATCGCGCAGGCGTTGTGCCGCTCGTTGGAGCTGGAGTGGATGATGCCCATGTTGAGAATCTTCAGACCCCGCTCCCGGAACTCCCGGAGCAGTTCGTCCATGGTGGAATTGTTGGTGTACTCCACATAGAGATTGACCTCCGGCGCGTTTTTCAGCATCCGGTATTCCAGCCGGGAGAAAAACAGCTCCGCAATCATAATCAGGGCCGTGGCAAACAGGCCGCCCTCGTAGAAGCCGCCGCCCAGGGCCAGGCCGATGATGGCCGCCGCCCAGAGGCCCGCCGCCGTGGTCAGGCCCTTCACCCGCTGGCGGCGGGTGACGATGATGGTGCCCGCGCCGATGAAGCCGATGCCCGCCACCACCTGGGCTCCCAGGCGGGCCATGTCGGTGTACTGCCCCAGGACCAGGTACAGGTATTGGCTGGTCAGCGTGGTCATGGCCGCCCCCAGGCAGATCAGGATATGGGTGCGGAAGCCCGCCGGGCGGCGCTTGTACTCCCGCTCGATGCCGATGACTCCGCCGCAGACCACCGCCAGGGTCATCCGCAGGGCCACGGACCAGATGGTTACGTCCCGCAGGCCGTCAAACAGAGATAACATATCGCTCTCCTCCTTCCGCGCTCAGGTGTCCTTGACGACATAGACCGTCTCCAGCTCCGAGATGGCGGCCAGAATCTTGGCGTGGGTCCCCCGCTGGTTCATCCGCAGGGAGAAGATGGCGTTGGGGTGCTGGGACTGGGTCTGCTTGCCGTGGTCCACCTCCACCTCGTAGATGGTCACGTCCTGGGCCTTGATGCGGCCGATGATCTCCGCCACGCTGTCCAGGGACTGGAACTCCACATAGATGTTCATATTCCGGGCGTTTTCCACCACGAACAGCTCCACCGCCGGCAGCAGGTGGACCACCAGGAAAATCAGCAGGAAGGCCAGACCCACGCACTCGTAGAACCCCGCTCCCACCGCCAGGCCCATGCAGGCCGAGGCCCAGAGGCCCGCCGCCGTGGTCAGGCCCTTCACCTTCTGCTGCCCCGTCACCAGAATGGTGCCCGCGCCCAGGAAGCCGATGCCGTTGATGACCTGAGCGCCGAAGCGGCTGACGTCGGTGCGGATGCCGATCTCCGCAGCCTTGGCGGCCCAGACGTGATTGAGCATATAAGACTCGTACTGGCTCAGCAGCATGGTCAGCGCCGCCCCCATGCACACCAGCATGTAGGTGCGGAAGCCCGCCGGGCGGTGCTTCCTGGCCCGCTCCAGACCGATCATGCCGCCGCAGAACATGGCCAGCGTCAGCCGCAGCAGCACGGAGGCCGTGCTGATCTCCCGCAGGAAATCGAATTGATGTATCACAGGACCCGCTCCTCTCTTCCCGCCCCGCCGGGCGAAAGAAAATGGAAGAACCGGCCCGCGCCGCTTCTTCCCCTATGTGCTCTGTATCCTCCACGGCGAGCGAAAACGTTTGCGCCAAAAATTCCCGCGCCGCTTTGAGGTTGATTTTTATTATACGCAAGCTCGGCGGGATTTGTCAATCATTTTTCCGCAAAAGAAACTGTTTTTGGACATTCCGACAAAACAAAGGGCCGCTTTGCGGCATTCTGACAGCGAAGGCGTGCGGACGGCAGAGCCGTCCGCACGCAAACGTTATCTGTTTTTGGGTCAGCGGCCCACCATGATGTCCAGAATCTCCTGGTCTGTCTGGCGCATGCCCTGACGGGCGAGGCGGCCCACGCTGGCGATGGTAGCCTCCACGTTCTCCTTGAGGATGCCCTCGCCGTTGACGAACTCATGCCCGCCGTTGGCGTACATCTGGTAGCCCAGGAGGCCCGCGTCCACGGCGGCGGCGATCTTGGCGGCGCAGGAGGGCTTGGCCCCATCGCAGACCATGCCGGAGCAGATGGCCAGGGTGTTGACGATGGTGTGGGCGATGACGTCGTACCGCCCGCCCTGGAGGTAGGCGATGCCGCAGGCCGCGCCGCACCCGGCGCTGGTGGCCCCGCAGAAGGCGGAGAGACGGCCGATGCCCGTTTTCTGGTGGATGGTGATGAGGTTGGACACTGCCAGGGCCCGGAGAAGCTGGTCCTCACTGGCCCCCATGTCCCGGGCATACTCGATGACGGGGAGGGAGGCGGTCATGCCCTGGTTGCCGCTGCCGGAGACGATGATGACGGGCAGCTCGCAGCCGCTCATGCGGGCGTCGGACCCGGCGGCGGCGGCGGACTTGGCCCGGACGGCCACGCTGTCTCCGTGGACGGCCCGGAGGGTCTTGCCCACCTCGGCGCCCCAGCCGCCCTTCAGACCCTTGGCGGAGATGGCGGTGTTGTAGGCGATCTGGCGGTTCAGAATCTCCGCCACGTCGGCGGTGTCCAGGCAGCCGGCAAATTGGACGATTTCCTCCACATTGAGGACGGAGCGGTCCGTCTGCGAATCGCCGCCGCCGGAGGAGGACGCGGCCTGGAAGAGGCTCTGGCCGTCCCGCTGGATGAGCACGACGTTGGTGTGGAAATCCACAATTTCACAACAGGCGCTGTGGCCCTGGGCCTCCACGGTGATCTTGATGTAGAACACCCGGTCTCCCCCGGCGGGAACCACGGTGATGTCGCAGTCCTCCAGGCACTTCCGGATGGCTTCCCGGCCCTCGCCGGTGACCTGGGAGAGGACTTCCAGGTCCAGGTCCGCCCGCCCGGCGGCGATGCCCGCGGCGGCGGAGCCCTCCAGGCCCTTCATGCCGCCGGTGTTGGGGACGGTGACGGCCTTGACGTTCTTGATGATGTTTCCGCTGACTTCGACTCGACATCGCTCGGGGGTCAAGCCCAGGGCTTCCCGGGCCTTGGCGGCGGCCAGGGCCACGGCGATGGGCTCCGTGCAGCCCATGGCGGGGATCAGTTCTTCTTCCAGAATCTTAACGTACTCGGCATAGTGGGGCGTTTTCTGCATAGTGATTCCTCCCTTTGATAAGATAGCCCCATTATATACAAAAAGAGACGAAAAAACAAGGGATAGACCTGCCGGATTTGACAAAAAGCAGCAAAACGGCGGGCCTCGCTTTGAGGCCCGCCGTGATTCAGCGGATGACGTGGAAGTACAGCCACAGGCCGAAGGGGATGATGATCTGAAGGGCCAGAATTACCGGCACGCCGAGGCGGAACGCCTTGTGCAGGGTCTTGTGATGGAACGCCTTCATTCCCAGCAGGGCCCCGACGCTTCCCCCCACCGCCGCTAATAGCAGCAGGTTCTTCTCGGGGACCCGCCGGACGGTCTCTTTTTTCTCCTTCCGTTTGGCCTTCCACTTGTCCAGGCCGAAAACCAGGAAGGTGATGAGGTTGATGAGCACCAGCCAGATGGCCAGCAGCCCCCAGGGGGAACCGACGACGGCCCAGATAAAATCGTTGTGGGCCTCCGGCGTATACAGTGCTTTTTCACGGGAGACGGCGGAGAGAAGGATGGGATTCATAAGCGCACCTCGTTTCAAATGTAGAAGAAAAGCCGGAGGTTGAAGGGGGACGGGCGATTGATAATCGCCCCTACATACGCTGTTCTAGCGGTGGTTTTGTTGCCTCCGGAATGCTCAAAAAATGGACCGGCTGGTTTCCCAGCCGGTCCATTTTATCACAAGATTCAGCCCTTGGCAAGCTTCGCCAGCTCCGCAGCCGTTCTGGCGGCCAGGCGGGCGTTGTTGAATACCAGCTGGATGTTGGAGGCCAGAGAATCCCCGCCGGTGAGGTCCTTGATCTTCGCCAGCAGGAAGGGGGTGGTCTCTTTGCCGTGAATACCCTTGGCCTTGGCCTCGGCCACGGCGTCGTCGATAGCCTTGTTGATGACCGCCCCATCCATGGAATACTCCTCTGGGATGGGGTTCGTCACCAGCATGCCGCCGCCCAGGCCGGAATCCTGCTTGACATGGAAAATCTTCGCCAGGTCCTCCGGGGTATCGATGCGGTAGTCCACCTTGAAGCCGCTCTTCCGGGTGTAGAAGGCGGGCAGTTCCTCAGTGCCGTAGCCGATGACGGGCACGCCGTGGGTCTCCAGGTACTCCAGGGTCAGCCCCAGGTCCAGGATGGACTTGGCCCCGGCGCAGACCACCATGACGGGGGTCCGGGCCAGCTCCTCCAGGTCGGCGGAGATGTCCATGGTGGTCTCGGCACCCCGGTGCACGCCGCCGATGCCGCCGGTGGCGAAGACGGAGATGCCCGCCATGTGGGCGATGATCATGGTGGTGGTGACGGTGGTGGCGCCGTCCTTCCCCTGGGCCGCGAGGACCGGCAGGTCCCGGCGGCTGGCCTTGGCCACGGCGGTGCCGGTCTTGCCCAGGTAGTCGATCTCCTCCGGGGAGAGACCGGCCTTGAGCCGCCCGCCCAGGATGGCGATGGTAGCGGGGACGGCCCCGTTTTCCCGGATAATGTCCTCCACCTTCAAAGCGGTTTCCACGTTCTGGGGATAGGGCATACCATGGGAGATGATGGTAGACTCCAGGGCCACGACGGGCTTTCCGGCGGCAAGGGCCTCCTGTACTTCAGGGGCGACGTCAAGATACTTGTTCATTGCGAAAACCTCCAAAACTTTATGATAGATTGATTTGATACAGAGCTCTGTTGGATAGAGTGAAGATATCGTATTTGAGCGGGTCCTCTTCACTCCCCGCTCTTCACCCTCGCTTTCAGCGCTTCTTCGCTCATAGCAGGATTGATGGTCTCCCCGCTCTCCATGGCGATGGCGGCGGCGGCCAATCCCGCTTTCGCGGTGTCCTCCAGGTCCGTGCCCTGGAGGTAAGCCCAGGCGATCGCCGCCATGAATACGTCCCCGCAGCCGGTGGCGTTGACGGCCCTGGCCGGGAGGCAGGGGAGCTGGACCTGCCCGCTGTGGTCCGCAGCAAACACGCCGTCCGGCCCCAGGGAGATAAAGACCCGCCTGAGCCCGGTGGACAGTAAGGCATCTGCAGCCTTCCGCAGGCTGTCCCCATCGGTGATGGGCACGCCGGAGAGAAGCTCCGCCTCCAGGCGGTTGGGCTTGAGGGTATGGAGCTTGCCCAGGACAGGCTTGAGCTTCACGGCCTTGGCGGTGGACACCGGGTCGGCGAAGAGAGGGGCGGGGCAGGCGTCCGCCAGGTAGGCAATGCTTTCGGCGGGGATGTTGGCGTCCAACACCACCACATGGCTCCCATCCAGGAGCTTCCGCCGCTGGGCCAGGACGTGGGGAATGAGGTGGTCGTAGATCTCCATATCGCTGATGGCCAGGGCCATGTCGCCTTCCGCGTCGTTGATGAAGAGATAGGTGGATGTCCGCCCGCCGGGGATGACGGGGGACTGGGAGATGTCGATGCCCAGCTCCCCGCAGCTGGCGGCCAGCTTCTGGGCGTTCAGGTCGTCCCCGAAGGCCGTCAGCAGCCGCACGTCCAGGCCCAGCAGGGCCATGTTGTGGGCGATGTTCCGCCCCACGCCCCCCAGGGAGGAGCTGACCGTGCCGGGGTTGGAGTCCCGGGCCACCAGCTCCGCCGCCGGGCGTCCGCCGATGTCCACGTTGACGCCCCCCACCACGGTGACATAGGGGGAGGTCTGGACGATATAGCCCTTGCCGGTGATATAGCCCTTTTTCATCAGGTTGGAGATATGCACGGCGACGGAGGAACGGGTGATTCCCGCCTTGTCCGCCAGCTCCTTTTGGGAGATGAGGGGATTTTCCTCGATCCAGTTCAAAAGCTGCCGCTCCCGCTTGGTCATGGTCCACCTCCGTATAAACAAACGTTAAGTTATTTAATCTAATGCTTATTATACCCTATATTTTACAATTGTCAAGGGGGATTTTGAAAAAAGTTCGGGCATTTTTTCAAAACTTGCGCCGTCCTCTGCAATGTGGTAAAATCAGGCATATTCAACAGGAAACGGATGGTGGACTGCGATGAAAAAGAAGGTTACCGCCGCTCAGTGGGTCATCATTGTCCTGGGCGTCGGCCTGATCGTTTCCCTGGCGTGGAACTGCCGCTTGTACACCCAGCTTTACGGCCCCCTGCCTCCCTTGAAGGGGACCTACTGCACCGACGCTTCCCGCCCGAGAGGGGTGTATCTGATTTTCGACGGCGAGAGCCGCTTCTGCCGCTACAACCAGGAGGAGGGTGTCCTGGACGACGGGACATGCGAGGACATCGGGGAGAAGCCTGGCCTTCCGGTCCCAGGAGGGCCGGACCTTCTGCGTCCTGAGGAACCGGGAGGGCGTGTATCTTTTTGATGGGGAGGAGAACGGCGTCTCCTTCCTCCCCAAGCTGAACGCGGCCTATTTTCTGGTCGGCGGAGCGGAGTGGCCGGAGTGGGTAAGGTCCCCGGCATGAGGACATGAGCAAGGGCGACCGTAGCTTAGGAGGCATGGCGGTCATGGGGAAACGGGCGGCTGATAGCCGTCCCTACATTTCCCATCCTATCGATAGGCGTTCCGTTTTCGGGAGTTCTACCGATAGGATGGCAAGTGTAGGGGCGAATATCAATCGCCCGTTTTTTCTTCAACCGCCGGGGTCTGTGGATCTGCCCAAAACAATCCCGCGCTATCCCCGCTCTTCTCGCCGCAATGTTATTCCGTTCAGGGGAATTAGGAAAAAGCCCCCCTTTTGAAGTGCAAATCAATCGTAGATAAGAAAAAATAAAGACAAATGGTGCAAAAGATGAGATGTGTGAAAAACAAACTCATCGAATTGTACTGCACCATTTGCCAATGCAATAATAGATGATTCAGAAAAGAATTACAACGCCAAAGCAACCACAATTGTTGACGCGGAAAGCGATCTATCACCATACCAAAAGCCATCTTTTGGCGTGGTTTCCCGCCCTGCCCGGTTACCAGGCGTTTTGCCTCAGACTGAACCGTATGCGGAGCCTTTCACGCTCTGTCCGAGATTTGCCTGGAAGAGGTCCGAGGCCCAAATGAGGACTTCCTTCGTTTTGCGGTGGATTCCTGCCCCATTATGCTGGCCAGACGCTCCAACAGTTCGGGGGGCTAAAGGTGGAAGACCGTTGTACAATAAATGCTATCATGTCACACGTAAAGAATCGAGTTGATTATTCCCAGGGAGAAGAAACCGTCAGATACTTTAACTCTCTGGTAACTGCTTCAACTCCTCTTTCGCCTCTTCCAGACAGCCTATTGGGCTTTTTTCAATTGGCTGCAGATCAAATCCGGCATCCAATACGCTTCCCACGTACAGTCCTTTCCGGGCCTCTTTTTGATTCAATGCCCGATGATGGTACCGTCGTCCTGCTGGGCGTCGATGTCGTTGAACACCCGGAGCAGGAGGAAGCCCAGCAGCGTCAAAGCACAGCCTACTGTCAGGAGCAGGGAGGACAGATAGGCGCTGCCGTCCGCCAGGGAGGCGATGCTCAGGACCGTGGACGCGCCCGCGAACAGGGAAAAGCGGCGGGTCCGCCCCGCCTGGAAGGCGAAGGAGCTGAGGCGGTAGAAGCCCAGGGTCAGGAACACCAGGGCCAGCAGCTCTACGTAATACATGGACAGGGAGGGGTTCACGGACTCGATGCGGTAGGTCAGCACCAGGCGGACCACCAGCGTGCCCACCGGAATCAAGGTGATGACGGCGGGGAGCTTCCGCAAGGTCTCCCGCTCCCGGCGGCGGCACCCGGCCAGCACCAGGAACAGCGACGCCGCCGAGGCCAGGGACAACACGCCCATCAGGAGCTGCCCCCGGGGGGAGTAGCCCAGGCCCCCGGCCCGGAGGACGCTGTAGATGGCGTGCCGGGAGAGGGAGCCGGTGTCCGGCAGGAGATGGAGCCCCTCCGCCAGGTCCGCCAGACCGCTGAGGCCCAGGAGGAACACGCCGCACATGGGGACGGTCAGGAGGGCGGTGTTCTCCGTGGAGAAATGGCGGGGCAGGGACGGGCCGGGGTCCTCCTCCTCGGGGTAGAGGCGGGAGGTAATGATTAGGGCGACCCCCAGGCCGATGAGCAGCGCCGCCAGCGCCAGCCCGGCCAGGTTGCCGGGAATGGGCAGGCCCGTGTCCGGCTCAAAGCCGGTGTGGTCTTGCAGAAGCCGCAGCACCCAGGCGGCGGCGCCGCCCAGCACCGCCGTCAGGGGGAGCGCAAATTGTTTATTCATATGCCAAAGCATCCTTTCGGAAGTCGATTTGCGGGGTGGAGGGGCTGAAATTCAACGCTTTCTAGTATAGCACAGGAATCCGCTCCTGAAAAGGGGGAATTTCCCTTGGGAAGAGAAATCCGGGGGAATGGAAACAGGACCGGCTGAAACGCCGGTCCTGAAAAAGGGGTCAGGGTGTCGGAAGGTCAAATTCCACGATCTCTCCGTAAGCGGGGTGGGGGCTTCCGGTCACGGCTTGAATCAGCATCCCGTGGCAGGCCACGAGGACCTTTTCGTAGGACGAGTACCGCCGCAGAACGCCCAGGGCGCGGGCACGGAGGGCGGGGGCGTCTTCCCACAGCGGCGGGGGGACGGGGGCGCTGCCGCGGGCCTGTTGGTAGGCTTCGTACGCCTGGGCGGCGGCAGCGTCGTCCTCATAGCGGTAGCGCCGGTTTGCCAGCCACTCGTGCAGGTCCGTTTCGATAACCAGATCGGCCCCCAGAGCCTTGGAGAGAATGGCGGCGGTCTGGACGGCCCTGGTGTAGGGGGAGCTCAGGATGATGCCGGGCCCGGCGAGGCGGGGGTCCTTGGCGGTCTCCCGAATCCGGGCCGCGCCCTCCGGGGACAGGCCCGCCAGGTGGACGCCGAAGCCCTGATAAATCTTCGTGTTCCGCTGGGAGTCGTCCGGCCGGCCGTGGCGGATGAGGTAAAACATCGCGGGGCGCTCCTATTCTTCCAGAAGGGTCAGATGGGGGTTTTCCCGTGCCGCCCGGCGGAGAAGGCGGATGAGGGCCTTGCCCCGCCGGCCCAGGCGGAACTCCAGCAGGTCCCGGTGGAAGAGGCGGATGGTGGTATCCTCCGTCAGGTCCGTCAGGCAGTCAAAGAGGGCGTCCAGGTTGCGGCCGTAGTAGTCCGGCAGGGGCAGGGCCTGGGCGGCGAGGGCGTGGACGTCCTCGATGCTGGCCAGCTCCAGGCCGTCGATTGTCAGTTCAGCCATCGCTCTCATCTCCATACAGCAGCTCGAAGGACTCGTAGTGGTCCCCGGTGTAGTAGATCAGGCCGTCGTTGGAAAAGACGATGCGCTTCGCCCCCCGGCTCTTGGCCCCCAGGGTGTCGATGTCGCACTCGGTATACCGGCGGCCTTTCGCCTCCGGGAGCAGGCCCTCGTAGTTGCCGAAGCGGCTGCCGCCGATGCACATGCCGGGGGCGTAGGGCTCCAGGGAGCCGCCGGGCCAGCCCAGGTTCTGGGCCTCCTGTTTCGTGATGAAGTTGTCCGGGAGACGGCCGAAGAAGTGGATGTAACAGGCGACGTCCTCTTTGGTGGTGTAGCTTTCGCCCTCGACGACCCAGCACTCCTCAGAGTCCGAGTCCGGCTCTGTATCGGGTGGGGCCTCGGGGAGGTCCGAATCCGGGGCGGCGGCGCGGTCCGGCGTTTCTTCGGCTTCCGGCGGGGCTTCCGCGTCCTCCGAGGGAGCGGCTTCCGGAGACTGCGGGGGGTCTACCTCTTCCACCGGGAGGGTTATGAGCTCCTCCGGCTGGGAGCCGGGGAGTTCTGCGTCCGTCTGCGGGACGCCGCAGCCGGTGAGGGAGAACAGCAGCAGGGCGGCCAGCAGGCCGCTGAGCCAACGTTTCATGGGCGATCATCCTTTCTGTTGATGGGTACAGTATAGCAGGATGCGCCGGAAGAGGCAAGGGGGGAATGGGGGTGGGGAAGGCCGGCGGGGGAAACGTCAGCCCGAAGAGCTGACAGCTCCCTTTGCGAAGGGAGCCAAGACGATGGCACGCCGAACGGAATGCCATCGCCCGCAATCTCCTGCCCATATTCGGAAGACCCCGCCCTTCACAGCAAAACCGGCACCTCCCGCCGGATCTCCAAACTCTCCGCCGTAACCGCGCACTCCCAGGCGCACACCCGCACCCCATGCCCCGCCGCCTCCCGCAGGGCCTTCCCGAACGCCGGGTGCGTCTCATCATTGGGCGCAACGCTCCGCATCCCCTCCATCTGCACCACGAAGAACAGCGCCGCCCCCAGCCCGGCCTCCGCCGCCCTTTGCAGCTCCCGGATGTGCTTCACGCCCCGCTCCGTGGGCGCGTCGGGGAACCGGGCCGCGCCGCCCTCCTCCAGCGTCACGCCCTTGACCTCGATGAGGAACCGCCCTCCGGCGCTCTCCACGCAGAAGTCCAGCCGGGACTCCCCATAGGCGTACTCCCGCCGCAGCGCCGCCCCTTCCGGCAGCTGGGGCTCCAGCCACTCGGCAAACACCCGGTTGGGAGCTTGGGCGTCCATGTTCACCAGCAGCCCGCCCTTGTCCACGGCGATAAGGTCATAGGCGGTCTTCCGCTTAGGATTCGCGCTCTTTTCCAGATACACGGCCGCTCCGGGAACCAGCAGCTCCCGGCAGCGGCCCGTATTTTTCACATGGACGGTCCGGACCCCCTCCGCCGTCTCCACCTGGGCGATGAAGCGGTTGGGGCGGCTGAGAAACCGCCCCGGAACGACGTTCCCATAGCGCATAGCAGACTCCTTTCCGGCCCGTAGAAAAATCTTTTCACAATCTTAACGCCGGTTCTTTTCCCGATTTGGGAGGATTATACCACATTTCCCTCCCCGCGTCGAGGGCTTCGCGCCCAAGGGCGCGCCCCCTTGGCAAAGGCGCAAAAAAGCCTGATAAAATTTCTCCAAAGTCATTGTTTTTTTGAAAGGAAGTTGGTACAATAGACCCGCTATCACTTTTTGGGAGGGAGTATATGGAACCTTCAAGTCTGTTTGTCTGCCTGATGGGCATGGGCACCGTCTTCTTCGGGCTCATCTGCCTCATCGTCCTGACGATGATCATGGGCAAGCTCGTGGGCGGCCACGCGGCCCCCGCCGCGGCCCCGGTCCCCGCTGCAGCGGCCCCCGCCGCCGCCCCGGAGGGCAACCGCCAGGAGATCGCCGCCGCCGTCGCCGCCGCCATTGCGGAGGAGCTGGGAGCGGACATCACCGGCATCCGCATCGTATCCATGAAAAAACTGTAAGAAACAAGAAGGAGAACGCATTATGAAGAAGTACAGAGTCACCGTCAACGGCACGGCCTATGAGATTGAGCTGGAAGAGCTGACCGGCGCGGCTCCCGCCGCTGCCGCCGCCCCTGCGGCCCCTGCCGCTCCTGCCGCCGCGGCTCCCGCTGGAGGCGAGCAGGTCACCAGCCCCATGCCTGGCACCATCCTGGACGTGAAGGTCAGCCAGGGCGCGTCCGTGAAGAAGGGCGACGTGCTGATGATCCTGGAGGCCATGAAGATGGAGAACGAGATCATGTGCCCCTGCGACGGCAAGGTGGCCTCCATCCACGCCTCCAAGGGCACGGCGGTGGAGTCCGGCACGCTGCTGTGCGTCATCCAGTAAGGCGCTGGAGGGTTTCAAATGGAAGCTATACTGGATTTTGTAAACAGCACGGGTTTCGCGCTGTTTGCCCAGGGGGACAACTGGAAGTGCCTGATCATGATCGTGATCGCATGCGGCCTTCTGTTTCTGGGTATCGTCAAAAAATTTGAGCCTCTGCTGCTGGTGCCCATCGCCTTCGGCATGCTCATTACCAACCTCCCCGGCGCGAACATGTATCACGAGATCTTCTTCGCCGGAGGGCACATCCATTGGGACCTCATCGGCGGGACTCCCGTCACGGCGGAGTTCCTGGCGGAGCTGGCGGCGGTGGACGTTTCCGACGCCGTGCTGGCCACGGCCACGGTGGGCCAATCCATCACGCCGGGCCTGGTAGACATCCTCTATCTCGGTGTCAAGCTGGGCATCTACCCCTGCCTCATCTTCATGGGCGTGGGCGCCATGACCGACTTCGGCCCCCTGATTGCCAACCCCAAGAGCCTGCTCCTGGGCGCGGCCGCCCAGCTGGGCATTTTCGTCACCTTCGTGGGCTGCCGCCTCTCCGGACTCTTCACCTCCGCCGAGGCCGGTTCCATCGGCATCATCGGCGGCGCGGACGGCCCCACCGCCATCTTCGTCTCCACGCTGCTGGCCCCGCAGCTGCTGGGCCCCATCGCCGTGGCGGCGTACAGCTACATGGCTCTGGTGCCTGTCATTCAGCCTCCCATCATGCGGCTTCTGACCACCGAAGAGGAGCGCAAGATCGTCATGAAGCCCCTGCGGGAGGTTTCCAAGCGTGAAAAGATCATCTTCCCCATCATGGTCGCCATCTTTGTGGCCCTGCTGGTGCCCTCTGCCGCTCCCCTGATTGCGTGCCTGATGCTGGGCAACCTCTTCAAGGAGTGCGGCGTGGTGGAGCGCCTGAGCAAGACGGTCCAGAACGAGCTGATCAACATCGTCACCATCTTCCTGGGCGTTTCTGTGGGCTGCACCGCCACCGGGCGGACCTTCCTGAGCCTCCAGACCATCGCCATCATGGTGATGGGCGTTGTGGCCTTCGGCTTCGGCACCGCCGGCGGCGTGGTCCTGGCGAAGATCATGAACCTGTTCCTGAAAGAGAAGATCAATCCCCTCATCGGCTCCGCGGGCGTGTCCGCCGTGCCCATGGCCGCCCGGGTCTCCCAGGTGGAGGGCCAGAAGGCCAATCCCAGCAACTTCCTGCTGATGCACGCCATGGGCCCCAACGTGGCCGGCGTCATCGGCTCCGCCATCGCGGCGGGCGTGATGATCTCCCTGTTTGGTTGATAGATAGGAGGTATTGTTATGGCTATGGAATTTTTGTCTAAGAAGCCCCTGTATATCACCGACACCATCCTCCGGGACGCCCACCAGTCCCAGGCGGCCACCCGCATGCGGGTGGAGGATATGCTCCCCGCCTGCGAGGTCCTGGACTCCATCGGCTATTGGTCCCTGGAGTGCTGGGGCGGCGCGACCTTCGACTCCTGCATGCGCTTCCTCAACGAGGACCCCTGGGAGCGCCTGCGGAAGCTCCGCAAGGCCCTGCCCAACA
>CAQVQZ010000035.1 GCA_948902155.1 uncultured Oscillibacter sp. | reverse complement strand
CCATATATCCTATTTTACCACTGTTTCATCCTCTTGTGAATACAGGTTCTAAGTGAATTTATACCAATCAGCGATAAGATATATGTGCATATTGTAAAAAAGCTCAGCCGCCGTTAGTCCCATATATTTCCTGTAGACACTATCTAGCTTTCTCTTTTTAATACGAACCAAGAGTAGAGTGGGCTGTTTGCCTGCTTCACGGCAAAGGCGCTTGGCCGCGACTTACATAATATATTACGAGAGATTTTTTAAGTCGCGGCCGGGGAGTTTCGCGCCTATGGGCGCGCCCAATGGGCTCCGCCCCTTGGAACCCCGCAGCCTTTGTAAAGGCTGGCGAAACTTTTTCCTGCGCTCCGCGCTCTCCCTCTCATACCCTGATTCCTACTTTTCAAGAGAGCCAAGGCGGTAGTACACGCAGCCTAAGTAACACTGGAAGGCGGCGCAGTACTTTCCCGGGAAATGAGTCGGACAGCGGTCAGAAAATCCCCGGAAAAATCCGGCTCCCGCTTCATCCGCTTCAGCATTTGAACCGCCGCCTTGGCCCGATAGGCCCCATCCTGCCGCACGGAGGTGAGGGAGGGGACGACCAGCTGGCAGATAGGGCTGTCGTCAAAGCCTACGACGGAAACCTCCTCCGGCACGTTGACATGGGAACGCTGCAAAAACCGCATCAGGTCCACGGCATAGTAGTCCGACACGGCGAACACCGCGCTGTACCGGCGCAGCAGGGAAAGCCGCTCCTGATAAAACTCCTCCCGCTCCTGCTTCCGCATAGGAATCTGCCAGAAGTCCGCCTGAAAGCCCAGCCCTTCGCAAAAGCCCTCATAGCGCAGTAAATCCATACACTCCCGGTTGTCGGCGACACAGAGGACCTCCCGGTGCCCCAGCCCCCGCAGATAGGCTCCTACCTGCCGCCCGCCGTCCCGGTCGTCGATGCGGAGATTGCAGATTCGCCCCTCGTTTTCAAAGTAGCCGTCGTAGACCACAAAGGGGATGCGGATCCGGTCCCGCAGAGCCTGATACTCGTCCGCGCAGAAGCTCAGCAAAACCATGCCGTCCATGTTCCACATAGAGGCGAACCTGGCGGACTCCAGAATGTCATGGGCCGTCTTGATCATCATAAAGTACCCGTTACGCTGAATCTCATCCGCCAGGAAATTCAGCGAGGACGCGATAAAAGGATCGGTCAGCAGCTGGCCCTCGTATTTCTCGTGGTCTTTGATAACCACCCCAATGATGCGGGAGTCGTTCTGTGCCAGGAGCGTCGCGGCCATGTTGGGAATGTATCCCCGTTCCTCCAATTTCTCCTGCACGCGCTTGACGGTCCCGCTGGAGATTTTCTTTGTCTTTCCATGGATAACATTGGATACCGTGGCTGTGCTGACGCCCAGCTCCTGGGCAATGTCAATGATTCTCACTTTACCCTCCGCCCACATCGCGATTCCTCCGTTTCATCGGCATTCCGACAAATTTCAAAGCCCTTTTCCAAAAAATTTCATCCCCAGTATACCATCCCGCCGGAAAAGGAGCAAGAGCGCTCCTTCCGGGTGTTCTACCGATAGAAGTGGAATGTAGGGGCGGTTACCAACCGCCCGTTTCCCTTCAACCTTGGAGGTCGCGGAGGCGCGGGCAGCTACTAGCCGCCCCTACATAAAATTTCCGATTGGAAAATTCCCGTTATCCTGTCTATCTCTGCGCAATTAAAAAATTTAAAAGCCAAAGGTTGACAAACGTCTACCTCCATGCTATCCTTTAGGTAGACAAATGTATACCAGAAAGGAGGCCCGTTATGAAAGTGAACCTGTCCGACAGCGAGTGGAAGCTGATGCGCCGCCTGTGGGAGCGCTCACCCAGGACCATCACGGAGCTGACGGCGGCGCTCCAGGAGGAGACCGGCTGGGGCAAGCACACGGTCATCACCATGCTGTCCCGCCTGGAGGCCAAGGGAGCTGTCCGGCACGAGGAGGGGCAGAGAGCAAAGCAGTATTATCCCAGCCTTCGCCAGGCGGACGCCGCCCGGGCGGAGACGGAGAGCTTCCTGTCCAAGGTCTACGGCGGGAGCCTGGGCCTGATGATGAGCGCCATGGTGGAGAGCCGCCAACTTACAGAGGCGGACATCGCAGAGCTGTCCGCCATCCTGGAACAGGCGGGAGGTGAGGGGAGATGAGGGAGATTCTTCTGACCTCCTCGGCGCTGATTCTGGCGCTGCTGGTCCTCCGGCGGCTGTTCCGGAGGACCCTGTCCCGCCGTGTGCAGTATGCCCTCTGGGGGTTGGTGCTGCTGCGGCTGCTGACGCCCGTCAGCCTCCCGGCGGCGGAGTTCAGCCTGCTGACGGCGGCGAAACCGCCCGCCGTGGAGAGCCGCGCCCTCTACATCTCCCCGGCGCAGATCACCCTGACCGCCCCGGAAGGTCCTCCTCTGGAGGACTATTCCTATCGGGAGGACCCACCCATCGTGATCGGCCCGGCCTCGGAGGACAACATCTATAGCTATCGAAACGACCGCCAGGTGCTCCACGAGGTGGAATATGCCCGGCAGATCGTTCTGGCCGACCTGTTTCGGGCCGTCTGGTATGCCGGCTGCGCCGTCATGACCGCCTGGCTGGTCCTGTCCAACCTGCGCTTCTGGCAAAGGCTCCGCAAAGCCCGGACGCCCTATCCCGTGGAGGGGGCCCGCCGTCCCATCTATCTGGTGGAGGAGGGCCTGTCCTCGCCCTGCCTCTTCGGGCTGTTCCGACCCGCCGTTTACCTGACCCCCGCCGCTCTGGCCACGCCGGACAGCCTCCGCCACGTTCTGGCCCACGAGGAGACCCACGCCCGGCATCTGGACCCTCTCTGGTCCCTGCTTCGGGGCGTCTGCCTGGCGGTGTACTGGTTCGACCCCCTGGTGTGGTGGGCGGCGCTGGCCTCCCGGACGGACTGCGAGCTGGCCTGTGACGAAAGCGTCCTCCGCCGCCTGGGGGAGGGGGAGCGGATTCCCTACGGCCAGACGCTGCTGTCCCTTATCCCTGTGCGGAAGGCCCCGGCGAATCCCTTGCTGTCCGCCACCACCATGACGGCGGACAAGCGCCGCCTCAAGGACCGGATCACCCGCATCGCGGAGAACCGGCGGACCCTGGGCACGGCCCTGTTCGCGGCTGTCTCTTTGGCGGCGCTGGTGTGCGCCGTCACCTTCACCGGGGCGAAAACGCCGGAGTCCTTCACCGATGTGGACCAGGCGGTCGCCGCCCTGGCGGAGGAATGGAAAGGCTCCGGCGGTCCGGAAAGCATCGAGAACCGCCTGGTGGTCTACACCCCGGCGGCCCCGTCGGAATATTTTGACCTGAAAGAGGGCGAGATGCTCCGGGTCTACTGGGGAATCTACGTCTCCCTGTCCTCCAATTTGCAAAATCCCCTGGGCTGGCTGGGGTCCCTCTACCGGGTGGAGAGCCTGGACGATTTCATCGACGGCCCCGACGCGGTCATGGAGGTCCTGGGCAGCGACGGCGGGTTTATCTATGTGTTCTCCCGCCCCCAGTGGGCCCCGGAACTGAAAGCCGGTCAGACCCAGGGGACGTCGCTGATGAACGAGGTGGAGGCGCGGGTCCGGGAGGCGGTCCTCTCCTGCGAAAGCGTGAAGCGGGCGGGGGAGCAGTCCCGCCCGGACTGGGAGCCCATCCTCACCATCCCCCTGGACAGCCTGGAGCCCTACGAGCCCCAGGCGGCGGAACCCCTTCCGTTTCCCTATGAGAGCTGCCGCATGGTGGGGGGCCTGGAGGACCCGGAGCACGTCCTGGGGGACTACGGCCTGCTGTTCTTCGAGGCCGGGCCTCCCAGCTCCATGGGAGGGGAGGTCTACGCCGGGGTGCAGAGTCTCTTTCGAAGCTCCATCCCCACGCCCTTCTGGTCCTTCCGCCCCGGCGCGGGCGGGAAGTACAGCGCGTCCCTCTTCCGCAATCTCATGGGACACGACGGCTTCTGCATCACCTACAACGCCAACGACGGTCCCCGGACCCTCCTGCATGAATACTACTACCTGAACGAGGAGGGCTGGCCTGTCCTCCTGGCCCGGGCGGAGGAGTACGCCGAGCGGGTGGACCTGGACGGCGACGGGGTGGACGAGCTGCTGTCCATGGCCTTCATAAAAGAGCAGCTCTGGCTCCGCCGGGGAGACCAATATTACCAGATCGACATGAACGCGCTGCTGAAAGACCATTGGCCGTCGCCTTCGCTGTTCTACTTCGAGCGCTGGGACGCCTCCAGCGGCCTTCTGCCCTTCCGGGCCGACGCCATATCGTTCTCGTCCATCCGGGCGTCCGAACCCCGCATGCACCGGATGCTCCGCTATGACGGGGAGAGCTTCCGGGTTTACAACGACCAGCGGCATTTCGAGGGCCATGTGGTGGAGTGGCTGGATATGTCCCCCGTGGTCTGGGACGCGGCCCTGAGCGCGGGGGAGGAGGCGTACACCGCCGCCAACGCCCCCTATTACCTGGACAGCCAGTCGCCCAGCCGCCAGACCTTCTACGACGACTGGCGCATCGTCTATCTGAGCCCCTTCTACGCCCAGCGGGTGGACGGGCGGGAGTATCTGGTCTGCCGGGCGGACTACGAGCTCCACACCCCCTCGCCCCGGGAGGCCCCGTCCCTGGGCGAGGGAGCCGAGGACTGCTGGGCGGCTCCCGGCGAGTCGATCTGGCTGGTGTTCCGGGACGAATCTGAAAATTTGTCGGACTTGTCCTTCCTGTGCTCCTTCCGGCACGAGGGGGAACTGACCGGGGAGGCGTTCCAGAGGAAGCTCCGGGAGCTGCCGTCCTCGAAAATCCTCGATCTTGGTACGGCGGAAACTCCCGCCGTCTCCGCCGCCGCCCTGATCCAGGCGGCGCTGGATGAAATCACGAAGGGGGAGACCGCTTCCATCACCCTGCTGGCCTCTGAGGGAGGCGGGCGGTACGACGTGAATCCCCAGGCTTGGGTGGAGTCCGGCCGGTTCAGGGAGCTTACGGACCGATACGACTGGAGCTATGCCGAGCCCCCTGGGGATATGCCCGCCACGTCCATGCTGATCATCGGCCAGGGAGGAAGCCTCCGTTTTTGGCCGGACAGCGAACTGGTGTACCTCAACCGGTGGGCGGGAGGCGCGTGGCTGCGGGCGGAACCCACGCCCGGCACGCCGGATATGTTCTATCTGCTGGAATTTTTGTACAACATCGCGGAGGGCCGGAGCCTGTCCATACAAAGCGAACTGGAAGAAATGCTGACCGGCGGCTCCGTCACCCTCACCCGCACGTCTCCGGAGGGCGTCGAGACCCGCACGGCAGGCCCCGGCCAACTTGGCGGAATGGAGGCGTTTACCGGAGACTACGACTGGACGTTTTGCCCGGACACCTACTCCCGTTCGCCCATTACCCTGGAGCTGGCCTCTGAAGACGGCTGGCGGAGCTTCACCTTCACGCCCGATAACACGCTTGTAAAGTTCCGCCGGGGCGAGAACGTCTTCTGGTTCCGGGTTCAGCCCAAGGAAAACGCCTCTTCCATTTACGAGTTCCTCGTTCCTTTTCTCGAGAGAAAAGGAACCGAAAAGAGCTTTCGCGCGCTCTGATTGTCTGGTGATAGACCGAGCCGAAGCGACGGCGACGAAAGACATTCTACGTTGCCGTCGCTTCGGCTTGGAAAAACTCCAGACTGCCAGAGCGCGCTAAAGTTCTTTTGGTGACTTTTCTTACAAGAAAAGTCACTCCCCCATGACCTGGAAGATGATGTCGCGGACGCGGTTTCTCGTGTCGCATTCCACCAGGGTGAGGTTCTGCCAGGGCCCTACGGTGATTTTCCCGTCCACGAAGGGCACCGTGATGAAGGGCGACAGCAGCGCCGCCTTGATGTGGGAGGACCCGTTGTCGTCGTGCCAGGTCTCGTGGTGCCAGTAGGGCACCACGTGCCCCCGCTCGTCCAGATAGGGGGAGAACACGTCCAGCGCCGCCTTCAGGTCGTGGTTCACCATTCCGGGTTCAAATTCCAGCGTGGTCAGCCCCGCCACGCCGCCGGTGGTGAAGCCCGTCACCGTCCCGGCGGAGATGCCGTGCTCCCGGCACGCCGCCGTCACTGCGTGCTGAAAATCCTCCGTTACGTCGATCATGCCCATGTGGGCCTTGGTCTGATAGGTTTTCTTTTCTGTGTAGACCGCCATGGTCCCGCCTCCTTGATTGGTTTTTTGTATTGTAACACGGTCCGGGCCGTGTTACAATCGGTTTGTGAAAAGGGAGGGCTGCCATATGCGCGTTGCGCTGATCCAGATGCCGGTAACGGCGTCGAAACGGGAGAACATCGAAACCGCCTGCCGGAAGCTCCGGGAGGCCAAGGGAGCGGACGTCGCCGTCCTGCCGGAGATGTTCTGCTGTCCCTATGAAAACGCCTGCTTCCGCCCCTACGGCGAGGAGGACGGCGGCGAGGCCCAGCGGGCCCTCTCCGCCCAGGCGGCGGAGCTGGGCATGTACGTGGTCGGCGGCTCCCTGCCGGAGCTGGCGGAGGGGAACGTTTACAACACCAGCTATGCCTGGGACCGGCGGGGGAGGCTTCTCGCCAAGCACCGCAAGGTCCACCTCTTTGACATCGACGTGGAGGGCGGCCAGCGCTTCATGGAGTCGGACACCCTGTCCCCAGGGAACGCCGTCACCACCTTTGAGACGGAGTTCGGGACCATGGGCCTTTGCATCTGCTTCGATTTCCGCTTCGAGGAGCTGGCCCGGTGCATGTGCCTGCGGGGGGCCAGATGTCTGTTCGTCCCCGCCGCCTTCAACATGACCACCGGCCCCGCCCATTGGGAGCTGATGTTCCGCCAGAGAGCGGTGGACAACCAGTGCTTCACCGTCGGCGTCTCGCCCGCCAGGGACGCGGCGGCGTCCTACACCGCCTACGGCCATTCCATGGCCGTGGACCCCTGGGGGACCGTCCTCTGCCAGGCCGGCGCAGGGGAGGAGACACTGTATGTCGACTTGGACCTGACCCGTATCGAGTCGGTCCGCCGCCAGCTCCCCATTCTCTCCGCCCGGAGAACGGACCTCTACGAGGTGCGGGAGCAATGAGCGCCCCGGTCTTTGAAGCCTTCCGGGAGATCGTCCGCCGCATCCCCTCCGGCAAGGTGGCGACCTACGGCCAGATCGCCCGCCTGGCGGGGAGGCCCCGCTGCGCCCGGACGGTGGGCTACGCCCTGTCGGACTGCCGGGACCCGTCGGTCCCCTGTCACCGGGTAGTGGACCGCTTCGGCGGCACAAAAGCGGTCTTTGACACCTACGCCCCCGGCGCCCAGCGGGCATTGCTGGAAGCGGAAGGCGTCATTTTCCGCCCCGACGGCGCCGTCGACCTGGAACAAAGCCAATGGAACCCAAGCGAAGAGTGAAGAGTGGAGAGTGAAGAGCCCCGTAAAGGGAAATCTTCACTCTCCACTCTTCACTCTTCATTCTGTTCAGAAAGTTCTCGGGTGGCATAGGCGTTCAATTCCATCCCCGCCGTGTGGCCCGCCCGGTACTCGTAGTAGCCTTGGGCGGCGATCATGGCTCCGTTGTCCCCGCAGAGGCGGAGGGGGGGCAGGTAGAGCTTGCAGCCCGCCCCGGCGCAGGCCCGCTCCAGGTCCGCGCGGATGATGGAGTTGGCCGCGACGCCTCCGGCGGCGGCGATGGTGGTCCGCCCCGCCAGCCGCGCGGCCTCCATGGCCCGGGGGACCAGGGTGTCGCTGACGGCCTGGGAGAAGTCCCGGGCCAGAGCCGCCCGGTCCAGGGATTCGCCCACCTGCCGGGCGTGGTGGGCCAGGTTGACCACCGCCGTTTTCAGGCCGGAAAAGCTCATGTCCAGCGGCGCGCCGTCCACATGGGCGTGGGGCAGCTTGTATACGCCGCCCTGGGACTGTTGGGCCAGCTCGTCGATGGGCTTCCCGCCGGGGTAGGGGAGGCCCAGCACCCGGGCCGCCTTGTCGAAGCACTCGCCCGCCGCGTCGTCCCGTGTGCCGCCCAGGACGGTCATATCGGTGTAGCCCGCCACGTCGATGAGCAGCGTGTTGCCGCCGGAGATGGCCAGGGCCAGGAAGGGGGGCTCCAGCTCCGGAAAGGCCAGGTAGTTGGCGGCGATGTGGCCCCGGATGTGGTGGACGGGAATCAGGGGCACGCCCAGCCCCAGGGCGGCGGATTTGGCGAAGCTCAGCCCCACCAGCACCGCGCCGATGAGCCCCGGCGCGTAGGTCGCCGCCACGGCGTCGATGTCCCGCCGGGTGCAGCCCGCGTCCGCCAGGGCCTTTTCCGTCAGGGCGGCGATGGCCTCCACGTGCTTCCGGGAGGCGATCTCCGGCACTACGCCGCCGTAGAGCGCGTGGACCTCCACCTGGGAGGCGATGGCGTCGGACAGCACCCGCCGCCCGTCCTCCACCACCGCCACGGCGGTCTCGTCGCAGGAGGACTCAAAACCCAATATTTTCATCAAAACACCCCACTTTGTCGATTTAGGAAAGCACAGTGCTTAGAGTTTGAAAAGGAGGACGTGAAACACAGGAAAAAGTTTCGCCAGCCTTTTCAAAGGCTGCGGGGTTCCAAGGGGCGGAGCCCATTGGGCGCGCCCGCAGGCGCGAAACTTTCCGGCCGCGACTTAAAAAACTTTCGCTGCATATATTTAAGTCGCGGCCATGCGCCTTTGCCGCGAAGCTGGCAAACAGCTCGTCCCACTCCTGATTCGCGTTAAATTAATAAGGAGTTCAGTCCTCGTTCCACGGCGTCTGAGGGGAGGGCCCCGCCGCCGGGTCCCTGGGAATGCGGACGTAGCGGTCGTACTTCTCCTTGGGGAAGCGGTTCCGGTAGATGAACCGGTTTTCCCGAATCAGGTCCTCATCCGTCACCGGCCCCGCCGCCAGGTACAGCGTTTTATAGTGCACGCCGAAGATATCCGTGTCGTATCCGGCGGTCCGCAGGCCGTTCCGGGCGTAGAAGCCCAGCCGCCGCCGGGCCATGGCCGGGTCCGGGGCGTGCTCCGGAGCCTCGCTCTCGCACAGGATGACGGTGTCCGGTTCCACCCGGCGGAGCTCCGCCAGCATCCGGGCCCCCGCGCCGGAGTTCCGCCGGTCCGCCGCCACACAGAGGTAGTCCAGCAACGCCCAGCCGGGACGCCCCAGCCACAAAAAGCACTCCCCGATAATCTCCTCCCCGTCGAACAGGCACCAGGGCCGGTAACAGCCGTCCCGGCACATGGCCTGGATGTTGGCCAGCGGCTTCAGCTCCGCCGGGGGAAAGGCGGGGCGCATGTCCCGCTCGTAAACCAGCGCCACCTGTTCCGGCGCGGGCAGTCTCAGTTCCGTCATGGGTCCTCCTGTTCCCCGGAGAGGTCCAGCGTCATGATGACGGCGTCCTCCCGGGGGTGTTCATAGTAGTTTTTCCGCCGCCCCACGCCCCGGAAGCCCCGGCTTCCGTAGAGGGCGATGGCGGCATAGTTGGAGGCCCGGACCTCCAGCGTCAAAAAGGCCAGCCGGTTCCCCCTGGCAAAGTCCAGGAAGACCTGTAACAGCTGCCCCGCCACGCCCCGGCGGCGGCAGTCGGGCCGGACGGCCACGTTCAAAATGTACCCCTCGTCCAGCACCACATGAAGCCCCGCGTAGCCCGCCACGGCTCCCTGCTTGTCCAGGGCCACCAGAAAGGCGGCGAGGGCGTTGTCCAGCTCCTCCGCCAGCATGTTCCGGGACCAGGGATCCGGGAAGCAGACCCGCTCCAGGGCGGCGATCTCATCCAGATGGTCCCCGTTCATGGGGACGATCCGGACCTTCATAGGATTGTCCATAGTCTGAAAACTCCTCTCCTTCCAAGCCGGTAGGGCAAACCCCGGCAGTCACCCGCAGCCGTCCTCCGCCGCGTATGGTTCAGCCCTCCTCCCGGCTGTACAAACCGATGCCCAGCAGAATCAGCCCGCCGCCCAGCACCACCAGCATCCCCGGCCTCTCGCCGAACAAAAACAGGCCGTACAGGGCGGAAAACACCGGCTCCAGCAGCTTCACCGTGGAGATGAAGGCTGGGGGCAGATACTTGAGCCCCCAGCTGAACACGCTGTGCCCCAGCAGGGTGCAGAACACCGCCAGACCCAGTCCCGTCAGCAGGTTTACCGGGCCGTAGCCCGCCAGCGGCGTTCCGCTGAGCAGGGCCGCGGCCAGCAGGGTCCCTGACGCCGAGAGGTAGACCAGGTATGTATAGACCGTGGTGGACAGGCTCTCCCGGCAGACGGCCCCCAGCATGGTGTAAACGGAGACGCACACCGCCCCCGCCAAGGCGATCAGGTCCCCCTGGAGAGCTCCCGCGCCCACGGTCCGGTCCGCCATGGCCACCGCCGCGCTGCCGCCGAAGGCCAGCAGAATGGAGCACCAGGCCCGCCTGCCCAGCCGTTTGCGGAAAATCAGCACCGAGGCCAGCGCCACAAACAGCACCTCCGTGTCCACCAGCACCACCGCCGAGGCGATGCTGGTGCGGTTCAGCGCCTCAAAGTAACAGGCAAAGTGCAGCCCCAAAAAGAACCCGCTGCCCAAACACATCCCCAGGGCCCGCCGGGGCATACCCCGGAACTCCTCCCGCCTCCGGAGCGCCGCCGGAGCCATCAAAAGCGCCGCAAAGGCCATCCGGTACAGCGCCATAATCAGGGAAGGGGCCGTAGACCACCGGACCAGCAGCGCGGACAGGGAAACCCCCATCACCCCCAGCAGCACAATCAACCGCTTCATGTGTCTTCGATCTCCTATCTCCTATCTCCGATCTGTCCCGCGGCTTCTTCCGGCGTCAGGCCGGAGACGTCCAGCTTCTCCGTCTCCAGCCCGTCGTAGAGGGGCAGATAGGCCAGGCTCCGTTCCAGCGCGTCCGGCCCCCGCCGTCCGTCCCGGATATCGGCTTCCATCCGGCCGGCCAGCGCCTCCGGCGAGGCCACCAGGGAGACGGCCCGGACGCGGCAGTCCCGCAAATCCAGCCGGGCCAGCAAATCATCCAAAATCGCCTGCTGGTGGAGCACCCAGCAGAAAATCACATGTTCATAGGCGGAGCAGCGGAGAAAATTGTTCAGCAGGAAAGCGATGTTTTCCATCACCATCGTCTTCGTCTCCTCCGTCACCTGGAAGGGCTTGGCGTCCCAGCACCAATCGCCGTCCAAAAAGACGCTCCGCTCCAGTCGCTCCTGCAGCGCCCGGCAGACCGTGGTTTTCCCCACGCCCATGGGCCCGCCGATGAGATAAAGCTGTTTCAAGCCAGCGCCTCCTTCCGATGGGCCAGATGGATGCCGATGTGCCCCACGCCCAGAACCGCGACGCCCGGCAGCATCCACCACGCCCGCCCATAAACGCCCAGCAGGCAAAACGCCAAAACCGGCAGCGCCGCCCCCGCCACGGGAATCCCAAGCAACCCGGCGGTAAAATCCGCCATAGTCCCGGCGCTCCGGAAATACCGGACCCACCAGTATTCATACAACCCCATCAGCGCCGCCGCCCCCGCCAGCCACCAGCACCAGCCGTCCCAGGGCCGCAGACAGATCCCCTTGCTGAACAAGGCCCCACAGGAGACCCAAACCTGCCCGACCCGCTCCAGCAGCCCAAGGCGGCGGTCCTCCCGGGAAGGGTCATACCCCCGAGGCTTCCGCCGGGTCCACAGAAGGTTTGGAACGATCAGCGCCAGCAAAAACCCCGTCCCCAAAAGCGAATACCCCAAATCCCCCATATCTTCTATCTCCTATCTCGTATCTCCTATCTCCACTCTTAACTCTTCACTCTCACCCTTTGGCTTCCAGCCAATTCCTCCCCCAATGCGCCTCCGCCGTCAGGGGGACGGCCAATTGAACCACATTTTCCATCTCCTCCTCCAGCAGCCGGGCGACCTCCTCCGCCTGGTCCGCCGGACACTCGACGATGAGCTCGTCGTGGACCTGGAGCACCAGCCGGGCCTGGGGCCTCTCCGCCCGAAGCCGCTTCCAGACCGCCACCATGGCCAGCTTCATCACGTCCGCCGCCGTGCCCTGGATGGGCATGTTCAGCGCCACGCGCTCTCCGAACGCCTGCATGTTCTTGTTGGAGCTGGCCAGCTCCGGCAGGTCCCGCCGCCGGTGGAGGAGAGTTTCCACATAGCCCGTCTCCCGGGCCTGCCGGACCACCGCGTCCATGTACCGCCGCACGCCGGGGAAGGTGGCAAAGTAGGCGTCCATATACGCCTTGGCCTCGGCGACGGTGACGCCCAGGTCCTGGCTCAGGGAGAAGGCGGAGATGCCGTAGACGATGCCGAAGTTCACGGCCTTGGCGCTCCGGCGCATCTCCGGCGTGACCGCCTCCCGGTCCACCCGGAAGACCTTGGCCGCCGTCTCGGCGTGGAAGTCGCCTCCGGCCAGGAAGGCCCGCTGCATGTCCTCGTCCCCGGCGATGTGGCTGAGAATGCGCAGCTCGATCTGGGAATAGTCCGCATCCACCAGGACATGGCCCTCCGCCGCCGTGAACATCCGGCGGAACTCGCTGCCCAGGCCCGTGCGGGTGGGGATGTTCTGGAGGTTCGGCTCCGTGGAGCTGAGCCGCCCGGTGGCGGTGACGGTCATCTGGAAGTTCGTCCGCACCCGCCCGTCGGGGTCGATGGCCTTCAAAAGGCCGTCGGCGTAGGTGGATTTCAGCTTGGCAAACTGCCGGTACTCCAGCACAGCGTTGACGATAGGGTGCTGCCAGCGGAGCTTTTCCAGAACGTCGGCGTTGGTGGACCAGCCGGTTTTCGTCTTCTTCCCGTGGGGCAGTCCCAGCCGCTCGAAGAGGACCTCTCCCAGCTGCTTGGGGGAGTTGATGTTGAAGGGCCCTCCGGCCATGTCATAGATCGCGGCCTCCTGCTCCGCGATTTGGGCGGAGAGCCGTTCGCCGAACGCGGCCAGGGCCCGTGCGTCGGCCCCGCAGCCGGTCCGCTCCATTTCCGCCAGCACCCGGCACAGGGGCAGCTCGGCGGTCTCGAACAGGGTCCACTGGTCCCGCTCCCGGAGCCGGGGGGCCAGAACGCCGTACAGCGCCTCCACCGCCGTAACATAGCTGTCCAGGGAGGCGGCGGCCTCTTCGTTCCCCAGGAGGGAGAAGGCTTCCGGCTCCAGATAGAGGGGCTTGGGCAGCTCCTCGTTGAAATAGGAGACAAAGAGCCGCTGGAGGTCATAGCTCCCCGCCGTGGCGTCCAGCAGATACGCCGCCAGGGCGGTGTCGAAGACAAAACCCTCCGCCGGAAGGCCGTTTTCCAGCAGCGCCCGCATCAGGTCCTTGACGTTGTGGGAGACCTTCCGGACCTCCGCCGAGAAGAGCCGGGCCAGCAGGCCGTTCCAGTCCCCCTGGTAGCCGTCGAAAATCAGCTCCGCCATCCGGGCGCTGTCCGCCCCCGTCTCGCAGAAGACCCCCAGGGCGGAGCAGTCCGGCAGGGCCAGCAGGGACACGTGGTCCGCCTGTTTCCAGAGCGCCAGCAGTTCCTCTCCCCGGGCGGCGTCCGTCACCCGCTCCACCGTGACCGCCGCCCTGGGCTTCGCCTCCGCCGCAGGGGCGGCGCCGGCGCTGAGGTGGAACTTCTCCAGCAGCTTGGAGAACTCCAGACGCAGAAACAGGGGATACGCCCCCGCGCCGGGGCTCTTCCGCAGGCAGTCCTCCGGGCGGAACTCCAGCGGCGCGTCGGTGACGATGGTGGCCAGCCAATAGGAGTGGCGGGCGTCCGCCTCGCCCTCCGTCAGCTTTTTGACGACGCCGGGCTTGGCCGGGGTCTCCGGGGCGGTGACGATTTCCGGCATGCGGGCATAGAGATGGTCGATGGAGCCATACATTTGAACCAGGCCCATGGCGGTCTTTTCCCCCACGCCCTTGACGCCGGGGATGTTGTCGGAGCTGTCCCCCATGAGGGCCTTGAGGTCGATCATGTGGATGGGGTCGAAGCCGTACTTCTCCCGGAAGACGTCCTCGTTATAGTCCACGGTGGTGGTCTGCCCCATGCGGGTGGAAACCAGCTTCACCTTGGTAGCGCCGTCGATGAGCTGGAGGCTGTCCTTGTCCCCGGTGACCACCACGCACTCCCAGCCCGCCCCGGCGCACGTCCGGGAAATGGTGCCCAGCAGATCGTCGGCCTCCCAGCCCGCCAGCTCATAGCGAGGGATGTTCAAAGCGTCCAGCACCTCCTTCAGAACCGGCACCTGCATCCGCAGCTCCTCCGGCATGGCCTTCCGGGTGGCCTTATAGGCGGCGTCGGCCTTGTGGCGGAAAGTGGGGGCGTGGACGTCGAAGGTGACGCAGAGGGCGTCGGGGGCCTCCTCGCCCTCCAGGCGCAGCAAAGTGGTGAGGAAGCCGTAAATGGCGTGGGTGTAAAGCCCGTCCCGGGTGGAGAGGGGGCGGATGCCGTAATAGGCCCGGTTGAGAATGCTGTTTCCGTCGATGGCCATAAGCTTCATATGGAAAAACCTCCTGCCGAAAGGCAAAATCGCGGTATGGGGGACCGCCGTTCCGCGGTACTCTGGGTGATTATACCACGTTTGCCCCGGATTCACAACAGCGGAAGCCCCCGGATTTTTTCGTTTCCATTAGGACGTTACCGATAAAGGACAAGACTGAAAACAAC